>NZ_BKGB01000014.1:0-106509 GCF_008980925.1 Acinetobacter sp. TUM15071
GATGTTAGCACTAGATTTTCTGGAATATTAGGACAGATTATAAGCTTTTTCCTGTTCTTTGTTTTTACTTTGAAATTAATTATAGGAAAAAAATATAATATTATTTATGCTACATCTTCTCGCCTTATGACAGCATTTCTAGGAGCTGTAGTTTCTTTTTTTACAAAGGTACCTCTCTATTTAGATATCCGAGATATTTTTATAGATACTGTTGATGATGTGTTTTCCAAGAAAATGACTTTCTTAGTTTTGCCATTTTTATCTGTAATTGAAAAGTTTGCGATTAATAAAGCCAGTATTGTAAATATAGTTTCAAAAGGATTTCTTCCTTATTTTGAAAGTAAGTACAAAAATAAAAACTATAGTTTCTTTACAAATGGAATTGATACCATATTTTTGGATCAATGTAATAAAAATATTGGGTATAAAATTAATGATCCATTAGTTATTGTTTATGCTGGTAACTTTGGTGATGGACAAGGTCTGCATAAAATTGTTCCACATTTAGCTAAGAAGCTTGAAGGGCGAGCCGTATTTCAGTTAATTGGTAATGGTGGAAGGAAGAATGAGCTGGAAAAAACATTGAATGATTTAAATGTAAATAACGTACAAATTCTTCCTCCCGTGAATCGTTCTGAGTTACTACAGTATTATGACAATGCAGATATCCTTTTTCTTCATTTGAATGATTATGATGCTTTCAAAAAGGTGATACCCTCTAAATTATTTGAATATGCTTGTTATAATAAACCTATTTGGGGTGGTTTGTCTGGATATGTTGTTGAATTTATTGGTGAAGAGTTGGATTCCACATATGTGTTTCGACCATGTGATCTAGAAGATGCAGTTAAAAAGTTTAGTGAAATTGACTATTCAGTAAGTTTACGTGAGAATTTTATCCATAAATATACGCGTAGTAATATTATGGATAGTTTGGCTAATGATATTATGAGATTGGATGAAATTAATTAATATTTACAAGGCTGTTAATTATGTTATCAACTAAAGTTTTAATTACTGGTAGTAATGGTTTTCTCGGGAAATTTCTTTGTCAGTACTTATCTAATAAAGATTATTCTGTCATCGCGCATACACGTACACCTCAAGTTTTTAGCCAATCAAATATTCAAAATATTAATTTTGATTTAAATCAAAATTTGGAAGAATTGGACTTGGAAAGGGTTCAGGTTGTTATACATTGTGCTGGTCGTGCACATGTGATGAATGAAACAGCAGCTTCTCCTTTAGATGCATATCGCCAGATTAATGTAGAAGGAACATTAAATCTTGCTAAAAAAGCGGTACAAAGTGGTGTAAGACGGTTTATTTATTTGAGCAGTATTAAAGTAAACGGTGAGGGGGCTACTCAGCAGAAGCCATTTACTGCCGAGGACTCGATTAATACAGATGATCCCTATGGCTTATCCAAATATGAAGCAGAGCAAGCGCTAAAGCAGTTAGCACAGGAAACGGGTTTAGAAGTCGTGATTATTCGTCCCGTGCTGATTTATGGACCAAATGTAAAAGCCAATTTTAAAAGTATGATTTCTCTGGCATCCAAAAAGATCCCTCTGCCAGTAGGATGTTTAAACAATAAACGTAGTATGGTCAGTGTTTATAATTTGGCTGATTTAATCGAAGTTTGTTTATCTCATCCGAATGCCTCTGGACAAACTTTTTTAGCTAGTGATCAGGATGATATTTCCGTGAAACAGCTGTTTGAGAAATTAGCGTCTTTGCAAAACAATAAACTGATCAAAGTACCTGTACCTAAAAATTTAATTTTCTTATTGGCAAGTCTTGTGGGGCGTTCTGCTATGGCATCTCGCTTATGTTCCGAGTTAGTCGTCAATACATCCAAAAACACACAAGTCCTTGGTTGGAAAGCTCCTTATTCGACCGAGCAAAGCCTCGCTAAAATGTTTAGTGAAATGAGATAAAGTTATGTTCTATGTGTTAATTTTCTTTGTTCTTTCTTTTGTGCTGACTTATCTCATGCGGATGTATGCCCTTAAGAAAAATATTATTGATAATCCTAATGAGAGAAGCTCTCATAGTATCCCAACACCACGAGGTGGAGGCGTTGCAGTTGTTGTTAGCTTCCTTTTAGGACTGACATTGCTTATTTATCTTGAAAATCTATCTCTATCGACGGGTTTAATTCTGATTGCAGCAAGTTTTACAATTGCATTATTGGGTTTCTTGGATGATCACGGACATATTAATGCTTTAGTCCGTTTAGCAGTCCATTTCATTGTTGCAATTGGAGCCGTAGTCGCATTAGGTGGATTCTCCGAAATTGAATTATTTAATAATACGCTTCAGTTGGGATGGGCTGCCAATATTATTGCTGTACTTTTCTTGGTCTGGTTATTAAATCTATATAATTTTATGGATGGTATTAATGGTATTGCCAGCATAGAAGCGATTACAGCAACTGTAAGTATTGGTAGTATTTATCTTTTATCTAGCTTTCATCTATCGAGTCAGGTACTTTTTCTACTAACAGCTTGTACCGCTGGCTTTTTATTGTGGAATTTCCCCAAAGCTCGTATTTTTATGGGAGATGCATGTAGCGGTTTCTTAGGACTCGTGTTGGGTATTCTTGCTTTAATTGCGTTAAAACAAGATGTAGCCCTATTTTGTGCATGGTTAATCTGTTTGGGTGTGTTTATCGTGGATGCCACCTTTACTCTGATTCGTCGTGTAATCAATGGTCACAAAATGTATGATGCACATCGAAGCCATGCCTATCAGTACGCATCTAGAAAATATAATAGCCATACACGTGTTACATTGAGTGTACTGGCAATTAATGTTTTATGGCTCTTTCCAATGGCATACTTTGCAACTCAACACTTTCTAATGCCTGAACTCTTGATATTGATTGCCTATATTCCATTAGTACTTTTGGCTTTGTATTTTGGTGCAGGTAAAACAGAAAATGGCTAAACAAAATGTTTTATTAATTCTGGGTGCTGGTGGGCATGGGAAATCTGTTGCAGAGGCTGCATCGCTATCAGGGCAATGGAGCAAAATTATATTTGCTGATGATAGTTGGCCTCAAAAAACAGAGGTAGCTGGATTTCCTATCGTAGCCAATATTGAGATGGTATCGGCACTCATTTCTACCGTCACGGCAGCTATCCCTGCGATTGGTAATAATCAGGTTAGAAAGGATTGGGCTCAAAGGCTAAAAAACTTAGGGATTCCTTTAGCCACCGTAATTCACCCATCTGCAATAATTAGCCCTACTACTAAATTAGGGGAAGGCATTTGTATTATGGCGGGATGTGTCATTGGTGTTGATGTTAGAATAGAAGATGGTGTGATTGTTAATCTCGCTTCAGCGATTGATCATGATAGTGAGATTGGAATGTTTTCACATCTGAGCGTTGGTGTGAAAATTACTGGCAATAAAATAGTAAAACCTTTTACTTTTTTAGAAGCTGGTTCAATCCTTGCTCATTAAAAATGAACATTAAATCAAAAAAAATAGTGGGATAAGTGACTTGTATCGTACTATGCTTAAACCTTGTGTACTTTATGTGTAAAAGTCATTTCTAGTTTTATTAGAAGTGCGTATAAAGATCGAACCGAATATGGGATGAGTAGAAGATCACTGTGAAAAAGATTATTCATCAATTTGCCTCAGCGCCAAGATTATTTAAACAATTTTTCCTTATTTTTTTGGATGCTTTTGCTTTTCCTGTGATTTTATGGCTGTGTTATGTCATCCGTTTATTTGATCTAGGTGCAGAAGTTATTCCTGGTATTGGTCATGGGGTTGTGCTGGTCAGTCTGATTACTGTTTTAAGCTTGGCACTCACAGGTGTTTATCATTTTATTGTTCGAACTTTCAACGAAGTCTTTATTGTTAAACTTGCAATTGCTGTTTCATTGACGATGATTGCAATGTACACACTGAATATACTTACACCTGCCTATATTCCAATGTCGATTCCATTTATGTATGGATTTATGGTGTTTGCCTGGGTATGGATTAGTCGTGCAGCAATCCGTTTCATTATCAAAGTTTCATTTTATTCAGAGATTGGACGTAAACGGATCGCTATTTATGGAGCGGGTGATGCTGGACAGCAAATCGCAGCTGCATTACACCGTTCTGATGACCACTTACCTGTTTTCTTTATTGATGATTATGCATCATTACAAGGACAAACCGTTGGTGGCTTAAAAGTTTTTTCTGTTGAAAAGGCACTGCAACGCTTTAAAAAAGATCGTATAGAAGAAATTTTACTCGCACTTCCTTCAGTAGGGCGAGTTCGTAAAACAGAAATTATTCAACAGTTTGAAATTGCGCACTTAAAAATTACAGAATTACCTGGCTTAACCCGTCTTGTTGATGGTGAAATACAAGTTTCAGATATACAAGAAGTTGATATTATTGATTTATTAGGACGTGATCCTATTCCTCCTATTTCACATTTGATTGCTAAAAACATCCAGAATAAAGTAGTGATGGTGACAGGTGCGGGTGGTTCAATTGGTTCAGAACTATGTCGACAAATTATCAAGAATCAACCAAAGATGTTGGTGCTGTATGAGCTCACAGAATTTGCTTTATATGATATTGATAAAGAGCTGAGACAAACCGCAACCTGCGAGATTGTGCCGATCTTAGGAACTGTACAAGATCAGCAAAAGCTTGAACGTATTATTGAACAATATCATATACAAACGGTTTATCATGCTGCTGCCTATAAGCACGTCCCGTTAGTAGAGTGTAATCCAATCGCTGGATTAAAAAACAATGCCATTGGTACCGCAAATAGTTTGAATGCTGCAGTTGGAAAAGGTGTTGAAACTTTTGTTTTAATTTCAACGGATAAAGCAGTTAGACCGACCAATGTGATGGGCGCCTCAAAACGTATGGCTGAGCTCTATTGCCAAGCTGTAGCTGAAACCAAACCCGCTACACAAATCAGTATTGTACGTTTTGGTAATGTTTTAGGTTCTTCTGGTTCTGTTGTTCCATTATTTAAACAACAGATCGCAAAAGGTGGACCGATTACCGTGACGCATCCTGAGGTCACTCGTTATTTTATGACCATTCCTGAAGCATCACAGTTGGTGATTCAAGCTGGGGCATTGGGCTCGGGTGGTGATGTATTCTTGCTTGATATGGGTGAGCCTGTTCGAATTCAGGACCTTGCACGTCAAATGATTAAGCTGAGCGGTTTGAAAGTGAGAGAAACTGGCTCACTGGACGGTGATATTGAGATTGCCTATAGTGGTTTGCGTCCAGGTGAAAAACTTTATGAAGAATTGCTGATTGATCAGGATAATACCGAATATACTGAACATACCCGTATCTTACGTTCGTTTGAAAAACATTTTCCATTACATGAAATTGAGTGCGTATTTGGTAAAATCAGTCAAATGACAGCTATCGATCATGACGTGGACTGGGCCCTAACCCAGCTTGAACATTATGTAGATGGCTATAAACGTAGCGGTGAAGTTAGAGTTAATTAATCTGAGAAAGAAATGATCAAAAAAGCAATTTTACCTGTCGCAGGTTTAGGTACACGTTTTTTACCAGCAAGTAAGTCAATTCCGAAGGAAATGGTGACGGTTGTAGATCGCCCTGCGATTGAGTATGTCGTACGTGAAGCAGTTGAAGCTGGCATTGAACAAATTATTTTGGTCACCCATTCATCTAAGGCGTCGATTGAAAATTACTTTGATCGCAACTTTGAGTTGGAAACCACTTTAGAGCACAAAAAGAAATTTGATCTACTCAAAGAAATTACTGATATTTTACCCAAGCATGTCAGTGTTGTGAGTGTGCGTCAGCCACAACCGCTAGGACTTGGACATGCAGTGCTATGTGCGAAAGACATTGTAGGTGATGAGGCCTTTGCGGTGTTATTGCCCGATGTGCTGGTCAAGAACCAAACCAGTGACAATGATTTGTCACTCATGATTCAGCGTTTTGAACAGTCACAAGCAGCGCAAATTATGGTTGAAGCGGTGCCTGACAATCTTGTTGATCAATATGGTATTGTTGATGTTGCAGTTACACCGAATGAGGGTGAAAGTATCAAGATGCAGGGCATAGTTGAAAAGCCTGCTGTGGGTACAGCGCCTTCAAATCTTTCCGTTGTTGGGCGTTATATTTTACCTGCTCAAATCATGGCACTTTTAGAAAATACGCCACGCGGCGCGGGCAATGAAATTCAGCTCACTGATGCAATCGCAGCATTACAACAATCGGAAGCTGTTGAAGCGTATAGGATGAAAGGGCAAACTTTTGACTGTGGTAGTAAATTGGGCTATTTAAAGGCTGTATTACACTATGGTATTGAGCATCCAAAATTGGGCGCAGATTTTAAGGGCTTAATCCAAGAATTAGCCCTGTAGTTTAGGGCATGTGGTTATGAAAGTTGCAATCTTTGGAAATACTTTATATGCAGGCGTGATGTCTGCATTATTGTCTGAATCTGGGCATTTTGTTTATTGGTGTTCCCATCTCGATGATCATTCTGCTGATCAACAATATGCATTTCATGATGAAAATGTCAGTCGTTTATTAGAGAAACAGCGTAATAGTGGTTTTCTAAATTATCGAGATTTAGAGGGTATTCCTTTAGATATTGATGCTTACTTATTTAGTTTTAACCAAACACAAGAACAGCAAGTTTTTCAATTATTGCAGTCGTTGAAACTACGCCCAATCATTCATCCTAAGCTGATGATCAATGCATCCACTTTTGGTTTGCAGGGTACTGAGCACTTTAAGCAAATCCTGTCTGAGGATGACTGGGTTTATTTACCAGATACCATCCAAGAGGGGAATGCTTTACATAGTCTGACCCAAGCTAAGCAACTGATTGTGGGATGCACTCAAGTTGCAGTTCAAAGCAAAGTGAAAGAATTGCTGCGACCATTTTTCCCTTTGGAACAACAATATTTGTTTATGCCAATTTTAGATGCTGAGTTCACCAAACTCAGCATTTCTGGCATGTTAGCGACACGGATCAGCTACATTAATGATTTGGCTGTTGTGGCAGAGAAGCTCGGGATTGATATTGCTTCAGTCCGTCAGGGTATGGCTGCTGATAGCCGTATCGGCTCGGCTTATTTAGCGCCAGGTGCAGGTTTCGGCGGTGAAAACTTTTCTCATGATATCTTGACCTTGTCGAATACAGTTGCAAATACAGGCGTGAAAAGCCAGCTACTTGCTCAAGTTTGGGACATCAATGAGCAACAAAAAGAAATCCTGTTCCGTAAGTTCTGGAATTACTATCATGGTGATTTACAAGGTAAATCAGTCGCGATTTGGGGTGCATCTTTTAAAGAAAATACATCAAGTATTCAGCAATCGCCTATTCACCAAATGTTAGCAGCATTGTGGGCACAAGGGGTGTCGGTTCATCTACATGATCCGCAAGCCTTGGATGAAATTCAACAGATGTATGGGCAACGTGATGATCTGATCCTTTATCAAGATCAGTATGATGCAGTGAAAAATGTGCATGGTCTGTGTGTATTAACTGCATGGAAACAATACTGGAGTCCAGACTTTAAACAGCTTGAACAGTTGATGGTGCATCCTTTAATTTTGGATGGTCGCAATATTTATGATCCAGACTATGTAAAATTACAAGGCTTTGCATATATGGGCGTGGGGCGTTAATGATGATAAAACAGATTCAGCCCTTTAGCGTTAAGGAGCCAGCATCAGTACTTGAGCAGTTATCATCTTTGCAAAAGCAAATTAAGGATATCCATCTCAAAGAATTATTTGCAGCTGATCCTGCACGCTTTAAACATTTTTCGGTTGAATTTGATCAGATTGTTTTAGATTTTAGTAAGCATCGCCTCGATCAGAATATTTTAAATAGTTTGGTTGACTTGGCTCAGGCACAAGATTTAAAACAATGGATTAAGACATTATTTTCTTCTGAACAGATTAATTATACCGAGCATCGGGCCGCGATGCATTGGGCATTACGCCTACCTCAATCTCATTCGGATTTTACTGAGATTAATCAAGCTGTGCACCAGCAGCTTGAACGCATGTATAGCTTGGTTGATAAAATTCATGCGGGTCAATACCGTGGGGCAACGGGTGAAGTCATTCAAGATGTGGTGAATATTGGGGTTGGCGGATCTGATTTGGGACCTGTTATGGTTACCCATGCTTTGTCTGATTTCAAGATCGCCACGGCAAAACCTCTGGACGTACATTTCGTTTCGACTATGGATGGCAGTCAGTTATCTGACCTGCTACATCAGCTGCGCCCAGAAACGACATTATTTATTATTTCCTCGAAGTCATTTGGCACCATTGATACCTTGTCGAATGCACAAACGGTTCGTCAATGGTTGGAAAAGTCGCTTGGACAGAATGAAAAAATTCTGCAGAATCATTTTATTGGGGTCTCGACCAAACCTGAAAAAATGACGGAATGGGGCATTGCCGCTGACAAGCAGCTGTTACTATGGGATTGGGTCGGTGGCCGTTATTCGTTGTGGTCATGTATTGGTTTGCCGATTGCACTGACCATTGGTGTAGAGGGGTTTAAGCAGTTATTAGCAGGTGCTTATGCTATTGATCAACATTTCCAAACAGCGCCATTTCAGCAGAATATTCCTGTATTGATGGGTTTATTGGGCGCGTGGAACAATAACTTTCTGGATATCCAGACGCACGCGGTATTGCCTTATGATGGTCGACTCAAGTATTTCGCAGCTTATTTGCAGCAGCTCGAAATGGAGTCCAATGGTAAATCCATTCAGCGTAATGGTGAGAAGGTAAAGTCAGCAACCTGTCCAATTGTCTGGGGTGAAGTGGGACCCAATGCGCAACATGCATTTTATCAACTGCTACACCAAGGCACACATTCAGTCAGCTGTGACTTTATTGCACCTGTGAAACGTTATAATGCCAATCAATTTACCTATGCTGAAAGTGCAGAAGCCTTGATCGAGCAGCATCATCTTGCTTTATCGAATTGTTTGGCCCAGTCACGTTTATTGGCCTTTGGTAATCAGGCATTGGCAGTAGATGAATTACAGGATTTACCTGCCTATAAACAATATGAAGGTAATCAGCCAAGTTCAACTATTTTGCTTAAAGAACTGAATCCTTATAGTTTAGGGATGCTGATTGCGATGTATGAACATAAAGTATTTGTGCAGTCGGTATTGTGGAATATCAATCCCTTCGATCAGTGGGGTGTTGAAAAAGGTAAGGAAATTGCCAATCAGCTATTACCGATTCTAAATCGTGAACAAGAAGATCTGTCTTCTTTTGATACATCAACTCAAGGTCTACTTAGAATATTGTTAGGAAAGACAGATGGCTAAAATCTTAGTCACAGGTGGTGCGGGTTATATTGGTTCGCATACTTGTTTAGAATTACTCCATGCAGGCCATGAAGTGGTTGTATTTGATAACCTTTCTAATAGTTCTGAAGAAGCTTTGCGTCGAGTACAGAAGCTGGCAAATAAATCGCTAATTTTTGTGCAAGGGGATATCCGTCATCAAGTTGAGTTAGACCAAGTCTTTCAAGATCATCAGATTGATGCGGTAATTCATTTCGCAGGTTTAAAAGCGGTAGGTGAGAGTCAGCAAATTCCTTTGGCATATTTTGATCATAACATTGCTGGCAGTGCTCAATTGTTCAAGTCAATGGAAAAAGCGGGTGTATTTACCTTGGCCTTTAGCTCCTCTGCTACTGTGTATGGGGAGCTCAATCCTTCACCTTATCAAGAAGATATGTCTCTAAGTTTGCCAAATAATAATTATGGTTATACCAAACTGATTATTGAACAGATGTTAGAAAAGATGGCGCTGGCTGACTCAAGATGGTCGATTGCCTTGCTACGTTATTTTAATCCAGTCGGTGCACATAAAAGTGGGCAGATTGGGGAAGATCCTCAAGGGATTCCAAATAATCTCATGCCCTATGTCACACAAGTAGCGGTAGGACGTCGTGAAAAACTGTCGATTTTTGGCAATGACTATCCAACCAAAGATGGTACCTGTGAACGGGACTTTATCCATGTGGTCGATTTGGCGAAAGCTCATGTGCTGGCTGTTTCCAATCGTCTCAACAATAAAGGTTGCCGAGCTTGGAATATTGGAACAGGTGCTCCAATTTCCGTTCTACAAATTAAAGAAACCTTTGAGAAAGTGAATGGGATTGAGATTACAACAGAATTTGCGGAGCGGAGAGCCGGAGATTTAGCCGCATTTTATGCAGATGCTTCGCGAGCTAAAGCTGAGCTTGGTTGGCAGCCACAATATACTTTGGAAGATATGCTGGCCGATAGTTGGAATTGGCAGAAGCAGAATCCAAACGGCTTTAACTGAATAGAACAGCAATAAAAAGGAGCAATATGCTCCTTTTTATTTGGAATAAATTATCCCTGAATTAAAGCGGTTAACTCATCTATATAGTGCTGCATTGGTTGCGGATTTTGATCGGCACGACTCTCAATATTTAGGCGAAGCAATGGCTCAGTATTCGATGCACGCACATTTAAACGCCATGCACCAAAATCAAGACTCACACCATCAGTACGGTCCACTTGTGGATTTTGATCAGCATAATGATCAAAAATCTTTTGCACCGTTGCTTGGGTATCAGCTACTTTAAAATTGATTTCACCACTACATGGGAATTTGGCAATCATATTTTCAACCAGCGTTGAAAGTGATTTGCCTGTTTCCGAGAGCAGGGCAATGGTCAGTAACCAAGGGATCATACCACTGTCACAGTAAGCAAAATCACGGAAATAGTGGTGTGCACTCATTTCACCACCGTAAACTGCATTGTGTTCACGCATGACATCTTTAATGAAAGCATGTCCAGATTTTGACTGTACTGCGATGCCTTGGTATTGATCGACAATATCAAAGGTATTCCAAACTAAACGCGGATCATGCACAATCTTTTCACCTGATTGTTTGATCAGGAAGGCCTGTGCCAATAAACCCACGATATAATAGCCTTCAATAAACTGCCCTTTTTCATCAAACAGGAAGCAACGGTCAAAGTCACCATCCCAAGCGATGCCCATATCAGCTTGATGTTGCAATACTGCATCACGGGTGCTGTCACGGTTTTCAATGAGGATTGGGTTCGGAATACCATTTGGGAAATTGCCATCAGCTTCATGGTGGATTTTAATAAATTCCACAGGGATGTTGAGTTGTTGGAATTTTTGTTCGATGGCATCAATAACATGACCTGCTGCGCCGTTCCCTGCATTGACCACCAATTTGAGTGGTTTAATTTTTTGTGGGTCAATATAAGTGAGCAGGTGATCCACGAATTCAGGCAAAATATTGTAGTTTTGCGTCGTACCTTTATTGGTAACTTCAGCGAATTGTCCTGATTCCGCTAGTGCCTGAATTTCTTTTAAGCCTGTTTCCGCGCTGATAGGACGTGCATTTTCACGCACCAGTTTCATGCCGTTGTAATCCATTGGATTGTGGCTGGCAGTCACTTCAATACCACCTTGCACGTCTAAGTGGAAGGCTGCGAAATAGACTTCTTCTGTGCCTGTCATACCCAAATCAAGCACATTGATACCTGCATCATTCAAACCACGAATGGTTGCCTGTTTTAAGCCTTCGCTACTTAAACGGATATCACAACCAATCACGACAGTTTTGGGTTGATAGATCTGTCCATAGGCACGACCAATGTTATAAGCAATCTCTTCATTCAGTTCTGTGCCGAGTTTTCCGCGAATATCGTAAGCTTTAAAGCAAGTCAGTTGAGTCATATTGTTCAATTCATAGTGATGTGATTTGAGTTGTAAATACATTATACAGATATCGCCAAGAAGTCATATTTATAGTTCTTTATAGGTTGATGATCTAAGTTGAATTTGGCTCTAGTCATGAGGGTAATCGTTTTATCAGACTTTAGTCGAATGTGAAATAAGTAGAGCAGAGCAAAAGGATTGATTTATTTTAATTATTATTGGTCATACCAATTATTGTTATATTGATAGGGTTGCTCCTTTTAATTCATATAATTAAGATGCATGAATATTGCAAATGAGCATGGTTTGTTTATTTATTCAATATTGGTCATACCAATATTGATGAGATTCGTTAAATATCGAAGTAAAAACAAAATGACGCCCAGCATTTCAAGGAGATGAGAATGCTAAATGTGTGGCAACAATTATATGACCCTTTAAATAATATCTGGCTATCTAGTGCAGTCGCGTTGATCCCAATTATTTTCTTCTTTTTGGCTTTGGCTGTATTTCGTTTAAAAGGCAGTGTGGCGGGAACCTGTACCGTAATCATCGCTATGTTGATTGCTTTATTCTTTTATCAAATGCCCGTTGAAATGGCATTTGCTTCTGTTGTTTATGGTTTTATTTACGGTTTATGGCCAATCTCATGGATCATTATCGGGGCAGTTTTCCTGTATAAAATTTCGGTAAAAACGGGCCAGTTTGATGTGATTCGCTCCAGTATTCTATCGATTACCGAAGATCAGCGTTTACAGATGTTATTGGTTGGCTTCGCTTTTGGAACTTTTCTGGAAGGTGCGGCTGGCTTTGGTGCACCTGTTGCGATTACTGCAGCGTTGTTGGTTGGATTGGGCTTTAAACCGCTCTATGCTGCGGGCCTCTGTCTGATCGTCAATACTGCGCCTGTGGCTTTTGGTGCAATGGGGATTCCGATTATTGTGGCAGGGCAGGTATCTGGTGTAGAGACCATGGAAATCAGCCAGATGGTCGGCCGTCAGTTGCCGTTTCTAGTTATTATTGTGCTGTTCTGGATCATGGCGATTATGGACGGCTGGCGCGGGGTAAAAGAGACCTGGCCTGCGGTGCTGGTCGGTGGTAGTGCTTTTGCCATTGCGCAATATCTGACTTCAAACTTTTTGGGGCCAGAATTGCCTGATATTACCGCTGCAATTGCCTCATTGGTCAGTCTCACCCTGTTATTCCGCGTTTGGAAACCGAAACATATTTTCCGTTTTGAAATGACTGATGAACAAGCAGCTAGCCATGTGGCCTCATCACAACAGAGTTATAGCATTGCACAGATTGCCAAAGCATGGTCGCCGTTTATGATTTTGACCGTGATGGTGACCATCTGGAGTATCAAACCATTCAAGTCATTATTTGCCAAAGACGGTGCCTTGGCCGATTGGATTTTTAAAATTGAAGTGCCATATCTGCATAATTTGGTGGAAAAAATGCCACCGATTGTGTCTGAAAGTACCGCTTATGAAGCAATCTATAAATTTGATTGGTTCTCTGCGACAGGGACTGCCATTTTTATTGCCGCGATTATTACCATCATTTTCTTGAAAATGAAAACCCGTGACGCGGTTAGTACCTTTGCTGAAACATTAAATGAGTTAAAAACCCCGATTTATTCGATAGGAATGGTATTGGCTTTTGCCTTTATTGCCAATTATTCAGGTTTATCTGCGACCTTGGCTTTGGCACTCTCGCATACGGGTCATGCTTTTACTTTCTTCTCGCCATTCTTGGGCTGGCTAGGCGTATTCCTGACGGGTTCTGATACCTCATCCAATGCGCTGTTCTCCGCATTGCAAGCGACTACGGCACAACAAATTGGGATTCCAGAAGTACTGTTGGTGGCCGCCAATACCAGTGGTGGCGTAACAGGCAAGATGATTTCACCACAATCGATTGCGATTGCCTGTGCAGCGGTAGGCCTAGTTGGAAAAGAGTCAGACTTGTTCCGTTTCACAGTAAAACATAGCATCATATTTACAGTCTTTGTTGGCATCATCGTCACGGTTCAGGCTTATCTGGTGCCGTGGATGATTCCATAACTCTAATCAAGGAAATGTGATGAGAATCTCCGATCAAGTGGTCATGAAATTACAGGCACTCATTGAGCAACGCCAGATGAAACAAGGTGATCGCTTACCTGCCGAGCGTCAACTTGCGACCAGCTTAGGCGTATCTCGTCCATCCTTACGTGAAGCGATTCAGCAATTGAATAGTCAGGGCGTGCTCAGTAGCCGTCGCGGTGATGGCACCTATATTCAGCAATTGCCTGAGCAGTGGTCACAACAGTTGATTGTGAACCCAATCAGTAACTTGATTGAAGAAGATCCGCTGTATCGATTTGATGTGCAAGAAGCCCGTTTGATACTGGAAGGTGGAACAGCATGGTATGCGGCATTGCGTTCAACACCTGAAGATCGCGCCAAAATCCATCATTATTTTGATGAGATTAGCCGCCATCAAAATGCTGGGGATTCGGCTCAGGCAGCAGTGGCGGATGCGGAATTCCATTTAGCGATTGCTGAGGCCTCACACAATATTGTGTTGATCCAAATGATGCGTAGCCTGTTTGACTTGTTGCAATACAACGTCTTGCTTGGGCGTAACAAAGTTTATAACCATCCTGTTAATGGTGACTTGCTCAGTGAGCAGCATTTTCAGGTGATGGATGCGATTGATCGTCAAGATCCCGAGGCTGCACGCCAAGCGGTGTGCGGTCATATTGAATTTGTGATTAATCATGTACGTGCGCTGGGCGAAGATGAAGCTCGCCAGAAACGTGCAACACGTTTAACTAGAGTTGATTCAAAATGATTATTTCTTCTGGCAATGATTATCGTGCTGCGGCACAGCGTCGTTTACCGCCGTTTTTATTTCACTATATCGACGGTGGAGCGTATTTGGAACATACCTTAAAACGTAATGTGCAGGATCTTTCTGAAATTGCCTTACGTCAGCGGGTACTGAATGACATGTCGGCATTGAGTCTGGAAACCAAGCTGTTTAATGAAACCTTATCGATGCCAGTGGCTTTGGCACCTGTGGGTTTAACTGGTATGTACGCACGTCGTGGTGAGGTGCAGGCGGCAGTGGCAGCAGATCAAAAAGGCATTCCATTTACCTTATCGACGGTTTCAGTCTGTCCAATTGAGGAAGTGGCCCCTGCAATTCAGCGTCCAATGTGGTTCCAGCTCTATGTCTTGCGTGACCGTGGCTTTATGCGTAATGCCTTGGAACGTGCCAAGGCGGCAGGCTGTTCAACATTGGTGTTTACCGTGGATATGCCTGTGCCAGGGGCACGTTATCGTGATGCCCATTCAGGCATGAGTGGGCCAAATGCGGCGATGCGTCGTTATCTGCAATCGATGTTGCATCCGCATTGGGCATGGAATGTGGGGATGTGTGGCCGTCCGCATGATTTGGGCAATATCTCGAAATACTTAGGTAAACCGACTGGGCTCGAAGACTATATTGGCTGGTTAGGTTCTAACTTTGACCCATCGATTTCATGGAAAGATCTGGAATGGATTCGCGAGTTTTGGGATGGTTCGATGGTGATTAAAGGGATTCTGGATCCTGAAGATGCCAAAGATGCGGTGCGCTTTGGTGCCGATGGTATCGTGGTGTCCAATCATGGTGGGCGTCAGCTGGATGGGGTGATGTCTTCTGCACGGGCTTTGCCTGCAATTGCCGATGCGGTGAAAGGCGATCTAGCGATTCTGGCAGATTCAGGCATCCGTAATGGTCTGGATGTGGTGCGCATGTTGGCGCTTGGTGCAGATACGGTGTTGTTGGGGCGTGCCTTTATTTATGCCTTAGCGGCTGCGGGCGGGCAAGGGGTGTCGAATTTGCTGGATTTGATTGAGAAGGAAATGCGTGTGGCAATGACGTTGACGGGTGCTAAGTCGATTCAAGAGATTAATGCAGATTGTCTGGTACAAGCCATTAAACAAGGTTTTTAAGAATAATTTGCTAAGTGATGCGGTAGGCACTGCCTCATCATTGGGTGACTTGCGTGTTTCTAGTGTAGAGGCGTTTGTCACTTTTGAAAGGTCAAAAGTAACCAAAAACCTTTTGTTGAGCAAACCGTACCTCCCTGTACGGTTGCTCAACAGGCGGCATCCTTGCCGCCTTCCGCGATAGCAAATATAGGGCTGATTCGTATTGAAGAATGAGCTACTTAAATAGTTACTTATAAACAGTAAGACTCCGTTGTGCTGATCTAGTTTGAGCATGCATAAGATATAGCTAGATTTTATATGGATGATCCAAAGGAGCCATCATGCAAATATTTTCTCCCAAAGCGGTGATTGATCGTTTACAGCAGATCGTTGGGCGACAACATGTGCTGAGTGATGATCAAAGTACCCGCCAGTATCGGCAAGGTCGTCGTTTTGGTGAGGGCAAAGTCTTTGCGGTGGTGATCCCAGGTACTTTGCTGGAGCAGTGGCAGGTGTTGCAAGCGGCGATTGAAGCGGACTGTATTGTTATCATGCAAGCAGCCAATACGGGCTTGACGGGTGGTTCAACGCCCTATGGTGATGATTATGATCGACCTGTGTTGGTAATGAGTACGCGCCGTTTAAAAGGCATTCAAGTGATTCATGAGGGTAAGCAGGTGATTTGTTTGCCGGGGGCGACTTTGGACAATCTGGAACAGCTACTGAAAGGCTATGATCGAGAGCCACATTCGGTGATTGGTTCTTCCTGCATTGGCGCTTCGGTATTGGGTGGGGTCTGTAATAATTCAGGTGGCGCTTTGGTACGTCGTGGGCCTGCTTATACGGAACTGGCGCTGTATGCGCAGGTCAATGCACAAGGTCAGCTGGAATTGGTGAATCATCTGGGCGTGAACTTGGGCTCAACTCCTGAAGAAATCCTGCCTCGTTTAGAACAACAGCAATACCAAGCGACAGATATTTTAGATGATGGCAAAAAGCAGGCATCTGATCAACGTTATGCGCAAGATGTCACTCAGGTCGATGCCGACAGTCCTGCTCGTTTTAATGCTGATCCATCACGACTGTTTGAAGCCTCAGGTTCAGCGGGAAAAGTCTGCGTGTTTGCGGTGCGTCTGGATACCTATGAAAAGGTGGAGAGTAGTGTGTTTTATATTGGCAGCAATGATGCCGATGACCTGACTGCGATTCGTCGCTATTTACTTACCTCACTGCCAAGCCTGCCGATTGCAGGGGAATATATTCACCGTGATGCTTACCATATTGGCGAAAAATATGGCAAAGATACCTTCCTGTTTATTGAGAAATTTGGCACCGCCAATGTACCGAAAGCCTTCGCGCTCAAGGATAAGGTTGATGGCTTTTTAGAAAAATTTAAAATCAAAGGGCTGACTGATCATATTTTACAAGCAATCACATCCTTGTTACCGAGTCATTTACCGAAACGGATGACCGAATATCGTGATCGTTATGAGCATCATTTGATGTTGCGCGTTGAAAATAATTGCAAGGCCCAGACCGAGCAATTTTTACAAGATTATTTTAAAGTGCATGCTTCTGGCAATTTCTTTCTCTGTGATGCGGAGGAAGGACGTAAAGCCTTTTTGCATCGTTTTGCGGTAGCAGGTGCCGCGATTCGTTACCGTGATACCCATCGCGATGAGGTTGAAGATATTGTGGCACTCGACATTGCGTTACGTCGTAATGACCGTGAATGGGTTGAGCAACTGCCTGCGGAGATGGAACAGCAGATCATTCATAAGCTTTATTATGGGCACTTTTTCTGTCATGTCTTTCATCAGGATTACATCCTTAAAAAGGGTAATGATCCTTTAGCGATGGAACATCAGATGTGGCATTTACTCGATGCTCGCCGTGCCGAATATCCTGCCGAGCATAATGTTGGCCATCTGTATATTGCCAAGCCTGCATTGGCCAATTTCTATCAGAAACTTGATCCGAATAATTGTTTTAATGTCGGGATAGGGCAAACCTCTAAATTGAAGTATTGGGGTAAGGTCAAGTCCTAAATTCAAATAAAACCAGCAATAAAAAAGGCGCTTCAAGCGCCTTTTTTATGTGCAATAACTTAAGCTGTTGCAGCAGATTTTGCTAAAACTTCAGCCACTGCTTTGGCAACTTTGTATACGTTGTTCATGTTCAGACCTGCAACACAGATACGACCACTGCGTACTAAGTAGATTGCATATTCTTCACGTAGCGTATCCACTTGCTCAGCCGTTAAACCTGTGTAGCTAAACATCCCTTTTTGGTTCACAAGATAGCTAAAGTCACGCTCAGGAAGGGCTTTAGTTAGCTCATCTTTTAAGATGCTACGCATTTTGATAATACGCTCACGCATCTCTTTCACTTCGCCTTGCCATTGTTGATTGAGATCAGCGTCATTTAACACTTGATCAACCAACCACGCACCTGTTGTTGGTGGGCTAGAGTAGATACGACGTACCGTTGCTTTCAATTGACCGAATGTGCATTTTGCTGCTTCTGCATCATCACATACGAAAGTCAAACCACCGACACGCTCACCGTAAAGTGAGAAGATTTTAGAGAACGAGTTGCTGACAATAAAGTTCAGACCTGCTTGGTCTAAAGCACGAATTGCATAGGCATCCTGTTCCATACCATCACCGAAACCTTGGTAAGCGATGTCGAGGAATGGAATCAGGTTACGTTCTTTTAATACCACAATCACTTGATCCCATTGTGCTGGATTCAAGTCTGCACCTGTTGGGTTATGGCAGCATGGGTGCAATAACACAATGCTTTGTTCTGGCAATGTTTTTAGGGTAGACAACATGCCGTCAAAATCAACGCCACGTGTTTCAGCATCGAAGTATGGGTAGAAGTTGCTCTTGATGCCTGCACCATTGAAGATCGCAACGTGGTTATCCCAAGTTGGCTGGCTCACCCAAACTTCTGAATTCGGGAAGTAAGTTTTTAAGAAGTCTGCACCGACTTTTAATGCGCCAGAACCGCCTAATGTTTGAATCGTTGCAACACGACCTTGTTGAATTGCAGGGCTGTTTGTACCGAACAATAAGGCTTGAATCGCATCACGGTAAGGTTTGAAACCTTCCATTGGTAAATAAAGCTTGGTTTGGGTATTTTTAGGTGCAATACGTTTTTGCGCTTCGATAATGGTATCAAGCTGAGGAACGATACTGTCTTCGTTATAGTACAAACCAATACTGAGGTTTACCTTTTCAGCACGTGGATCAGCATTGAACTGTTCCATCAATGAAAGGATTGGATCGCCTGCATAAGGTGGGATATGTTGAAACATTAACAATGTCCTTTTCTTCAACAAAGTGCATAGATGTCTGGGGAGGTTGGCGCTTTAGAAGCGGAACCTTTGATGCCCAATAATGTATCAATAAAGACTGCATGAAGCACGCTGTTATTTACATTTTGGTGCAGTATTTACTTACAAAATTTGTCGGTACAAGCTGATTATAAAGATTATCTACAATCAAGTTGTCATACCATGGTCGTAGCATTAACAGTCTAAGGTTGCTCAGTCGATTAAAACTCAGGGTTGAATGATAAGTGGTAATATTATTAAGCTATTGTTTTGTCTAATTTTATATAAGATTTATAGCAGTGTGTTGATCAGCCATTGAGTGATCACAATCCAGTAGAATTGAAAGCACTAGTCTAATTTATTGTCGACAATCCTATTGCATTTTTTCTTTTATCTCGTTATAAAATCATCAAAACCGTAGAGATTGTCGACAATATGCAAGATACCCTTGTTCCTCAAGCCCTCAGCACCAGTCAGGGAATGACCCTGACGGAACACGTATTCAAGCAAATTCAGTCGGCGATAGTATTGGGACATATTCCTGCGGGCAGTAAGATTTCAGAACCTGAACTGGCACGTATTTATGGCATCAGCCGAGGGCCTTTACGTGAAGCGATTCATCGTCTGGAAGGGCAGAAACTGGTAGAGCGGACTGCGCATGTCGGTGCGCGAGTAGTCTCGCTTTCACTGCAACAGTTTCAAGAACTCTATCAAATTCGTGCCTCTTTAGAAGGCTTAGCCTGTAAACTCGCAGCACAGCATATTGATAAAAAACAGATTCTGGCCTTGCGTGATGTATTGCGAATGCATGCCGAAGATGAAAACTTTAAAGCAGGCAAGGGCTACTATCTGCAAGAAGGTCAGGACGATTTCCATTACTGCATTATCAAAAGCAGTGGCAATAAAACCTTAGAAAAAATGTTATGTGATGAGCTGTATCACCTCATTCGTATGTATCGAATCCAGTTTTCAAATACCCCAGATCGACCAAGCAAAGCTTGGGACGAACATATCCGCATATTAGATGCGATTGCTGAAGGTGACGGTGAACTTGCTGAAATGCTGATGCACCGTCACATCAATGCATCTTACAAAATTGTTGAGCAAACATTGCTACAAAATCAAGGAGAACAACAACATGGCTAAACAGTCTGCTGGTCAGCTATTCCGCGACGCGGTCGCAAATGAAAAACCATTACAAGTGGTCGGTGCGATCAATGCCAACCATGCGTTATTGGCAAAACGCGCAGGCTACAAGGCGATCTATTTGTCAGGTGGTGGTGTTGCCGCAGGTTCTTTGGGCTTACCTGATTTGGGTATCAGTAACCTTGATGATGTATTGACCGATGTACGCCGTATTACCGATGTCTGTGACCTGCCATTATTGGTCGATGTCGACACTGGTTTCGGTGCTTCTGCCTTTAATATCGCGCGTACCACCAAGTCGATGATCAAGTTCGGTGCTGCTGCGATGCATATCGAAGATCAAGTCGGTGCCAAGCGTTGTGGCCACCGCCCAAATAAAGCCATCGTGACTCAACAAGAAATGGTCGATCGTATCAAGGCAGCGGTTGATGCGCGTACCGATGACAGCTTTGTGATCATGGCACGTACCGATGCGCTTGCGGTTGAAGGTTTGCAAGCTGCAATTGACCGTGCAGGGGCGTATATCGAGGCGGGTGCAGACATGCTGTTCCCCGAAGCGATCACTGAATTGGCCATGTATAAGCAATTTGCAGATCTGACTAAAGTTCCTGTTTTAGCCAATATCACCGAATTTGGTTCAACGCCATTATTTACCACAGAAGAATTGGCTTCTGCCGATGTCAGCATCGCGCTCTATCCACTTTCTGCATTCCGTGCCATGAACAAGGCCGCAGAAAATGTCTATGAGACTTTGCGTAAAGAAGGCACACAAAAGAATGTGGTGGATACCATGCAAACCCGTCAAGAACTGTATGAACGCATTAACTACCATGCGTTTGAACAATATCTGGATGGGACTTTTGCGAAGAATAAATAATTTTACCCCCTCCTAACCTCCCTCAGAGGGAGAGGGATTTCACGAATTGAAGACTTTCGAGTAGAGATAAAAAGCGTATTTTTTTATCAGTTTCATGAAGGTCTGAATGATCGTGAAGGCGGCATGGATGCCGCCACGTTGGGCTGCCTTGCGCTGCTTTCAAAGCGATGCTTTGAAGTTGCTCAGGACGTACCGTCAGGCCAACACAGGATTTTTGCTTACTTTTGATCCATCAAAAGTAAGTCCAGCCGAAGGCTTATCCTCAAATAAGATGAGAGTTCGGTAAGACACCGCTACGAAATTCACCTAAGGATATAAAAAGGACAATCTTATGAGCAGTAATGAAACGCCAACAGGCTTCAAACCAAAAAAATCAGTTGCACTCAGCGGACAAGTTGCAGGCAACACTGCACTCTGTACCGTAGGCCGCAGCGGCAACGACTTACACTACCGTGGCTATGACATTCTCGATCTTGCTGTCGGCAGCCAATTTGAAGAAGTGGCACACTTGCTGGTACACGGCAAACTTCCAAACAAAGCCGAACTCAAAGCCTATAAAGCAAAATTAAAAGCACTCCGTGGCTTACCTGCAGCATTAAAAACAGCACTTGAGCAACTGCCGCCGTCTGCACACCCAATGGATGTGATGCGTACTGGCGTATCTGTATTGGGCTGCTTAACCCCAGAACATGAAGACCATAACGAAGCAGGCGCAAAAGATATTGCGGATAAATTGATGGCAAGCTTAGGCTCAATGTTGTTGTACTGGTACCACTTCAGCAACAATGGTCGTCGTATCGAAGTTGAAACCAATGATGACTCGATTGCTGCGCATTTCTTGCATCTCCTGCATGGCGAAGCGCCATCTGAAGAATGGATTCAAGCTATGCACACCTCTTTGATTCTGTATGCAGAGCATGAGTTCAATGCATCTACCTTTACTTCACGTGTGGTGGCAGGTACAGGTTCAGACATGTACTCAGCCATCACAGGCGGTATCGGTGCGTTACGTGGACCTAAACACGGTGGCGCGAACGAAGTAGCCTTTGTGATTCAGCAACGTTACGACAATGCAGACGAAGCAGAAGCTGACATCCGTAGCCGTGTTGAGAAAAAAGAAGTGGTGATCGGTTTTGGTCATCCAGTCTATACCGTTTCTGATCCACGTAACGAAGTGATCAAGCAAGTGGCGCGTGAACTTGCTGAAGCGCAAGAAAATACCAAGATGTATGTAATTGCTGAACGTTTAGAAGCCGTGATGAAGGAAGTGAAGAACATGTTCCCGAACCTCGACTGGTTCAGTGCAGTGAGCTATCACTTGATGGGCGTGCCAACAGCAATGTTCACGCCATTATTCGTGATTGCACGTACTGCGGGCTGGTCTGCACACGTGATTGAACAACGTCAAGACGGCAAAATCATTCGTCCAAGCGCGAACTATACTGGCCCTGAAAATCTTGAATTCAAACCATTGGCGGAGCGTGGTTAATGAACACAAAATATCGTAAACCGCTGGTAGGTACCCAGCTCGAATACTATGACGTGCGTCAAGCCGTTGAAGATATTCAGCCAGGCGCATATGAAAAGCTGCCATACACCTCGAAAGTGCTCGCTGAACAGCTGGTGCGTAAAGCGGATGCCGAGAATTTAACGGCCTATTTAACCCAGTTGATCGAACGCCGTCAGGATCTCGATTTTCCATGGTATCCAGCACGTGTAGTCTGTCACGACATTTTGGGTCAAACCGCACTAGTTGACTTGGCTGGTTTGCGTGATGCGATTGCCGACAAAGGTGGTGATCCTTCCAAGGTCAATCCCGTTGTTCCAACCCAGTTGATCGTGGATCACTCTTTGGCCGTAGAATTTGGTGGCTTTGACCCTGATGCCTTTGAGAAAAACCGTGCAATCGAAGATCGTCGTAACGAAGACCGTTTCCACTTTATTGAGTGGACCAAGACTGCATTTAAAAATGTCGACGTGATCCCTGCGGGCAACGGCATCATGCATCAGATCAACTTGGAGAAAATGTCTCCAGTGATCCAAAACCGTGATGGTTTGGCTTTCCCTGATACCTGTGTTGGTACAGATTCACATACCCCACATACCGATGCGCTTGGCGTGATTTCAGTCGGTGTTGGTGGTTTGGAAGCTGAAAATGTGATGTTGGGTCGCGCGTCTTGGATGCGTCTTCCAGACATCATCGGAGTTGAGTTTGTCGGTCAGCGTCAAGCAGGCATTACTGCAACGGATATCGTCTTGGCATTGACTGAGTTCTTGCGTAAAGAACGTGTCGTTGGTGCTTACCTCGAGTTCTTTGGTGAAGGTGCTGACAGCATGTCTGTGGGCGACCGTGCTACCATCTCGAATATGACGCCTGAATATGGCGCAACTGCGGCAATGTTCTATATCGACCAGAACACCATCGACTATTTACGCCTAACAGGTCGTGAAGATGCGCAAGTGGCTTTGGTTGAGCAATATGCCAAAGAAATCGGGCTTTGGGCATCGGATATGACCAAAGCTGAGTACCCACGTGTACTTCGTTTTGATCTTTCAACGGTGACCCGTAACATTGCTGGCCCATCAAACCCACATGCACGTGTCTCTACGGCTGATTTGAAAGCAAAAGGCATTGCAGGGAACTTAGAGCTTGCCAAGGCACAAGAAGCAGAAGGTTTAATTCCTGATGGTGCAGTGATTATTGCTGCAATTACCTCTTGTACCAATACCTCTAACCCACGTAATACCGTTGCTGCAGGCTTATTGGCACGTAAAGCCAATGAACTGGGCTTGGTACGTAAACCTTGGGTGAAATCATCATTTGCACCAGGTTCTAAGGCAGCTGCGCTGTATTTAGAAGAAGCAGGTGTATTGGGTGATCTTGAGAAGCTTGGTTTTGGTATCGTTGCCTACGCATGTACCACCTGTAATGGGATGTCGGGCGCGTTAGATCCAGTGATTCAACAAGAAATCATTGAGCGTGACTTGTATGCGACAGCGGTGCTTTCGGGCAACCGTAACTTCGATGGTCGTATCCATCCATACGCAAAACAAGCGTTTTTAGCATCTCCGCCACTGGTGGTGGCGTATGCGATTGCAGGAACCATTCGTTTTGACATCGAAACAGATTCGCTTGGAAATGACAAAGACGGTAATCCAATTTACCTGAAAGATATCTGGCCTTCGGATGCTGAAATTGATGCGCTTGTGAAAGAAGCAGTGAAACCTGAACAGTTCCGTAAAATCTACATTCCAATGTTTGATTTGGGTGTCAATGAGGAGGCGGCAAGCCCACTATATGATTGGCGTCCAATGAGTACGTATATCCGCCGCCCCCCGTATTGGGAAGGCGCGTTGGCTGCACCACGTACTTTAGCCAATATGCGTCCGCTTGCGATCTTGGGTGACAACATCACCACCGATCACTTGTCTCCATCGAATGCGATTGTGCTAGACAGTGCTTCTGGTGAATATTTGGCGAAAATGGGTGTGCCTGAGGAAGACTTTAACTCTTATGCAACCCATCGTGGCGATCACTTAACCACACAACGTGCAACCTTTGCGAATCCGAAACTGTTTAATGAAATGGTGGTTCGTTCCGACGGCACGATCAAGCAGGGTTCAAAAGCACGTGTCGAGCCTGAAGGCGAAGTGATGCGCATGTGGGAAGCGATTGAAACCTACATGAACCGTAAGCAACCGTTGATCATTGTGGCGGGTGCGGATTATGGTCAGGGTTCAAGCCGTGACTGGGCAGCCAAAGGTGTACGTCTTGCAGGTGTGGAAGCGATTGTGGCTGAAGGTTTTGAGCGTATTCACCGTACTAACTTGGTCGGTATGGGCGTTTTACCGCTTGAGTTTAAGCCGGGTGTTAACCGCAAGACGTTAAAGCTGGATGGTACTGAGCTATATAGCGTGATTGGTAATATTGCACCGCGTTCGACCTTAACTTTAGTGATTGAACGTGCTACAGCGGACGGTAAGGAAGAAATTCTGGAAGTGCCTGTAACCTGTCGCTTAGATACAGAAGAAGAAGTTTCTGTTTATGAAGCGGGTGGGGTATTACAGCGTTTTGCACAAGACTTTTTAGAAGGTCAAGTGGCGTAATACTTTGATCTGACAGTGATTGATTCTGTTTAATAAAAACCCTACTTTATAGTGGGGTTTTATTAATTTATGGCATTAAAAATGAAAATATTGTTTTGTAATATTGGGTGGATGAAAAAATATAATGGAATTGACAAAGATTCTTTAGAAAGAGGAGGGGCTTATAATGATTCTCAAACAGGCCATGAAGTTTGTAATTTCACTAACCTGAATGGAAATGTTTATGGGTATGTGCGTTCATCTGGAAAAATTAATATTAATAATCTAGGGGCGGATAAAAATGATAAGCATATTGATGGGGTAACTGTTGTTTGGACAGCTGGTCCAGACTCTGGTGGAACAGTTATTGTTGGATGGTATAAAAATGCTACAGTATTTCGAGAGGAAACTTACTTTGAATCTATTTCAGGGTTACATAAGAAAAATAGAATTAAATTCTATCGAATAAAAGCCAATTTTGAAGATGCTTACCTTTTACCAGTTTATGAAAGAAATTTGCATATTCCACGGGCAGTAAAAGGGGGGATTGGACAAAGTAATGTTTGGTATGCGAAATCAAAAGAGGCTAAGCCTTTGTTAGAAAAAGTAAAAAAATACATTGAAAAACGATCTCCATTAGGAGAGTTACCTGATATTGATAATCTGGCTGCTAGAGAAGGTAGTTTTAAAATTAGAGAACATTTAGTTCGAGAAAGAAATTTAAATATTATTAAACAAAAGAAGAAGAAAGTATTATCCGATTTGAAGAAATTAGAATGTGAGGTTTGTCATTTTGATTTCAAAAAAGTGTATGGAGAAATAGGAGAGGAATTTTGTGAGGTCCATCATTTGATTCCACTAAGTAAAGCAATTGGTATAGTTGAAACTAAGCTAGAAGACTTAGCTATTGTCTGTTCAAATTGCCATAGAATGTTACATCGGGAAAAAGAACTATTAACATTAGAAGGTCTTAAAAAACTAATGATTAATGTAAAAGAAAACAGTTAAAGTAAGAATAGGTCTTGAAAGTACGTTTAGTGTAGAGATGAGTTTTAGTTTCCTTCACCTTTCCGCCATCATCACTCGTCGGAAAGGTCAATAAATAATCAAAACTATCACGCTATAGTATATGTACCATTTCTAAAATCTATGGAGAACAAAGATGGTAACTGCTGGCGAAAAACCTGGAACAGGCTTCTATTTTTGTGTTCAATGCGGACACCGCACCTATTTAGAAATTGGTACTGATCGTTTACCTCCGTGTACCAAATGCCTTGGCAATCAATTCAACAGTAAGAATGCCTAAGCCGCAAAATACCAAACAGTTACCCACTGTTTGAATAAAAGCCCTATCCCTTGATAGGGCTTTTTGTTACCTTAAAAATAAGATGTAAATAACAAGACCTGTCATAGGCATAGAAAGGTAATCCATGATGGAAACAATTTTAGGACTCTGTATTGGCGTTGGACTCAGCGCAGCCTGTGGCTTTCGTGTCTTTGTTCCGCTATTGGCGATGAGTATTGCCACCCTCATGGGATGGTATCAACCTGCCCAAGGCTTTGAATGGCTGGCACTTCCATCGGTGTGTATGGCACTGGGTTTTGCCACGATTTGTGAAATAGCAGCTTACTATGTGCCATGGGTAGATAATCTATTAGATACCATTGCTACACCTGCGGCTGTGGTGGCAGGTACACTGACCACGATGGCAGTGAGTAGTGGTGAAATGTCCCAGTTTGCCACTTGGGCAGCGGCACTGATTGTCGGTGGTGGTACCGCAGGCGTGGTGCAAATGAGTACCGTAGCGGCACGCGGCGTTTCGACTGCAACCACGGGTGGACTGGGTAATTTTGTGATCTCGACAGGTGAGTTGATTGGCTCGGTCGTCTTATCGATTCTGGCCTTTATCATGCCTGTGGTGATTACGATCTTGGTGATTATTCTTATTATTGTTGCCGCACGTTGGATTCATGCAAAACGCCAAGAGCAAGTGAGCCATTCCATATAAATGCAATAACTCCGATAACAACCTGAATGATGAATTAAAGATGATGATAAGAACACAATGCATTGCACTCATCTTGGCTTGCTCAAGCCTATCTATACTTCCGCAAACAGCCTTTGCCCAACAACAACCATCGGCAGAAGAACTGAAACTCCGCAAAGATAAAGCCACTTATAAAGCCTATATCCCTGCAAAGTATCAACTGTTTGAAGCGATTGAAGGTGATCTCAATAAAGATGGCTTAAAGGATGTGGTACTGATCGTCAAAGCGACTGATCCCAAAGCCTTTGTACATGATGAATATCGTGGGCATTTAGACCGCAACCGCCGCGGTGCAATTGTATTACTGAATGAAAAAGGCAAATACAAATCGGTTGTGAGTAACCTCAATTGTTTTAGCTCGGAAAATGAAGATGGAGGTGTCTATTTCCCACCTGACCTATGGATGGAAATTAAAAATAATGTACTGAGTGTTTATTATTCGCATGGACGTTATGGTTATTGGCGTTATCTATTTCGCTTAGAAGGTAATGATCTACGCCTGATTGGCTATGATGATTCAAGCAATCACGGCCCCCTGATTCAAAGTCAAACCAGTATTAATTTTTTAACGGGTAAAAAAGTTGTTCGTGACAATTTAAGCCAAGATCCAGAAGATGATCCAAGGTTTAAAGAAACATGGAGCAAAATCAATCAACCGCCGATCTATCTGTCCAAAGTGAAGGACTTTAATGATTTAAGTTTTTAAAGACTGATGACTATCGAAAAACCAGTCAGAACAGCGTAAATTAGCCTCACTTTTGCTCTTGCGTTCAAGCTTATGATGATCACTTGGATTCTGTTCACCTTGATGGCTGCATTCATGCAGGCTTGGCGCAATGCATTTCAAAAACAACTCAGTACGAGCGTGGATGTTTATGGCACCACACTGGCGCGCTTTATCTTTTCACCGATCTTTGCCTTTAGCTATCTGGCCTTTCTGTATCTGCATCAACCTGTCACAGTCCCTGTGCATTTTTCCGATAAATTCTGGCTGTATATTGTGATTGCAGGCATTAGCCAAATCTATGCGACTGCTTTGATGGTAAAACTATTTCAACAAAAGAACTACGCCATTGGTGTCGGACTTGCCAAAAGTGAAGCGATCTTGGCAGCCTTGGTCGGTGTGCTGTTCTTACAGGAACATCTCAGCACATGGGGCTGGATCGGGGTAGTGATTGGAGGGCTTGCAGTATTTTTACTGAGTAAAGGCAAACAACAGTCTGATCTGTCCTTTAAAACCTTGATGATTGGACTTGGCAGTGGCCTGTGTTTTGCCATTACCTCTTTGTTGGTGCGTGAAGCCAGTTTAGAACTGAGCATGTTGCCATTTTTACACCGTGCTGCATGGGTGTTGTGCAGTTTGATCAGCTTCCAATGTATCGTACTGTTGATCTATCTCGGATTTTTTAGCCGACCGACGTTATATAAAATGTGGCAGCGTGTTGGGCTGACCTTGAGAGTGAGTATCTGTAGTTTTCTAGCCTCAGTCGGTTGGTTTAGTGCTATGAGTATGCAAACCGTCGCGATTGTCAAAACACTGGGGCAGGTGGAAATTCTATTTAGTCTATTAATCTCGGCTTTCTTTTTTAAAGAAAAGCTCGCTAAAACTGATCATTTAGGTCTGTGGTTGGTGATTGTGGCTGCGATTATGGTGATTTGGGCTTAAATGAGAAGCTCTATTTGAAAAAATACACATGTAAATTTGAATTTATCGAAATATAAATCGTGGTTTTTTATTTGATGTGGGAAATATTTTAACTTTTAGAATGTAGCATGCAAAATTATTTCATTGATTGCTAAAAATAGCAGTTTTTAGGAAAACAATCCCACCGTGATCTGCCTAAACTATGTCTCAAGGGTGTGAAAGGGATCGAAAAGAGTAGCATGCACCGACGCTTATAAAGCAAGTGTGTACGAACCCAAAAGGTCTCGATTCGGCTTAGGACGCTATAGATCAAAAGTTTATAGGCAAAGGTTATGACTTACAAAGTCATAGGTGTTGAAGTAAACAACCTCTGTTTTCCCTTGATACCCTAAAAAATTTAATTGAAGAGAACATCAATAATTCGATCAAAATAATAAAAACTAGATCAATAAAACTAAAACTGAGTGTGAAACTAATCCTGTAATCTGAATATTGTGAATATAAATCGATATTTTTATATTAAAAAACAAAGTGATATAATTATTTTTATATTAATAAATCAAAAAAATCACAGTAATAGGTCAGTACCATCATGAATGAGTTCGAGCTTAAAATCCGCTATCCACATCAAATGAATCATAATGACATCGATCATGTCGGTACATTTGATTTGGCAACGATTTTAACGAAATTTGATGAGATGGCTTGGCGTCAACAGTTGGTTCGTCAATTACAACTCAATGGTGCAGATACCAGTTTTATTGTCAGTGATCATCGGACAGAACAGACCATTTCCATTACCCTTGACGCCTATGCCAAGTCACAACAACTGGAGTTTAAGCTAGACAGTGATATTCCAGTCATCATTCCTAAAAAAGATTTATTTGGCCTAGTCACGCGTAAAAGCAAAGACAGCATTTCGTTTAAACAGCTTAGCCTTGCTCGGGTGAAGGACTATTTGATTGCCTTTCTTAATCGAGATATTGAAAGTTTGGAGGAACGCTATAAAGAAAAGTTAAGTAAAGCGCTCAAAACACCATCTTAATTTGCCTTGAGACAACAGCTGAATCGGTGCTTGCGAAACTGCTTGGGACATCTATAATCGCTGCTGCTTCTGTCTTTGCTTGATTTGTTTATTTCTCCATGCCTTTAAATGACAATTTTATTTATACGCCACCACAAGATCCTTTAGACATCGTTTACGAAGATGAGGACTTGCTGGTAATTAATAAGCCTGCTGGGCTATTGTCCGTGATGGGGCGGTTACCTGAACATCAGGACAGTGCCTATTTACGGGTTTTGGACAAATATCCTGCTGCCAAAGTCACGCATCGTCTGGATATGGCAACTTCGGGCTTACTCATGTTTGCCAAACATCGAGAAGCAGAAGTCGCAGTCAGTAAAATGTTTCAGGCACGAACCGTCAAAAAGTACTATGTGGCATTGGTACAGGGGCAAATTCAGTCAGAAGGTAGTGTCGAAGTCCCCTTAATTACCGATTGGGAAAATCGTCCACGTCAGATCGTCCATTTTGAATTAGGTAAGCAAGCCAAAACCTTATTTCAATGCATGGCATATGATGCCGAAACTGATCAAAGCCGTGTGCGTCTAGAGCCAGTGACAGGGCGTTCGCATCAATTGCGGGTACATATGATGCATATTGGTCATCCGATTATGGGGGATAAACTTTATCATCCTGAGCCAACCAAATTTCATTTAAAACGAATGGCGCTTCATGCGGCTTATCTGGCATTTCAACATCCACTCAAGCTGAATGAAGTTGAAATTCATTCTGAGGTAAGATTCTAAGACAACAATAAATAGGCAAGATCATGTATTCAATTCAATGCGTTCTCTGGAAGCTACTGTCACAGGTACAACAAGATCAATTAAAAACATTGTTGTTAGAGGCTGATCCGAGTTGGGTAGAGATCGAAACATATTTATTTGATTCAAAAATTTTTGTGATCTTGAATGATCAAGCAGAGATCATTGCTCAGCTGTGTTTACTCGAAACAGGTGATCAAGCTGAAATTAAAAATCTAACCGTGGCGGAAGGCTATCAAGGACAAGGCTTAGCCAAAGCATTGATTCAACATGTAATCGAGTCTGCCAAGCAGCTGAATACACACACCTTATGGGTTAAAACAGGGAATTCCAGTCTGAATCAATTGGCACTGTATCAAAAGTGTGGCTTTCGTCTGTCGCATATTGAACGAGATGCTTTTAAAGACTACCCAGAACTGATCTATGAAAATGGCATAGCTTGCCTTGATCAGGTGGTACTTGGCATCGTATTACGCTGATACACCCAGTCTCAAGACGTTTACTTTGATCATTTTTTGACTACAATATTGCTATTAATCCGTCTAAAAAATGACATAAAAATCGGTTAATCTATAGCCAAATATCAAGTCCAAAACACAACAAAGGATATTTATATGACTCGCGACTATGACCAATTCCCAGACAATGATAATGGCAACGTGCTATGGCAGATGGTTGAAGATGGTAATGAACTCAACGAGCCACATGAAGTCGAATTTTCGATTGTTTTTGAAAAACAAGAACAGGTTGAAAAATGTGCCTTACATCTTTTACATCAAGAACAAAAAATTTCACTTTTTCAGGAAGAAGTACATTCAGATGGTTCAGATCTTTGGGTACTGAACATTCATGTCAACATGATTTTGGAATATGAAGATATTGAAGACTTGGAAGAATGGATGACCAAGATCGCCAAAGAGTTCAATGGTGAATATGATGGTTGGGGTTGTATGAGCTATATTTACGACGAAGATGAGTAAACAGCTCAAGCTCGATCCAATAAAAGCCCTTGCATCAGGGCTTTTTTGTTGGGTACAAGTTTATATACCCATATCTAAATATAAAGATTCTTTGACTTCTTCCATCACAATATAGCTATGTGAAGAAGCAGAGGCAGGCAGTTTTTTTAATAAATCGCCTAATAGACGTCGATAAGCACTCATTTCTTTTAAACGTGCCTTTACCAAATAATCAAACTCACCTGAAATGAGATGGCATTCCAATACCTCTGGAATATCAACCAAATCACGTGCCACCTGATCAAATACATCACCAGATTTAGCAGACAGTTTGATTTCCAAAAACACCAGCAGGCTGCGATCGACATAGGCTGGGTTGAGTCGAGCATAGTAGCCCACAATAATCCCTTCGCGTTCTAAACGCTTCACTCGTTCCGAGCAAGGCGTCGTGGAGAGGTTGACCCGTGAAGCAAGTTCACTGATCGCAATTCGGCCTTCACGCTGCAAAATATCTAAAATCAGGCGATCAATACGGTCTAATTTACGCATAGAAGATTCCCTTTTATTTTAATTTTTTCGCGATAAAAATATTAAATTACCTAGATTATAGTCATAAAATCAGTGAAAAAAACTATTGATCCAAAAATATACTAGTTAAATAACCTAGTGTGTGCTTGAGGGATCTATTATGCGCGTAATCGTTTTAGGAAGTGGCGTCATTGGTGTGGCAAGTGCCTATTATCTTGCACAACAAGGTGCGCAAGTGACGGTACTTGACCGTCAGTCTGGACCTGCAAAAGAAACCAGTTTTGGTAACGCAGGCCAAATCTCCCCAGGATATTCAACGCCGTGGGCAGCGCCCGGTATTCCTTTCAAAGCCGTAAAATGGATGTTCCAGCATCATGCGCCATTAGCAATCAATATTGATGGCAGTATGTGGCAGTTGCAGTGGATGGCTCAGATGCTGAAAAACTGTAATCCACAAAGCTATGCGGTGAATAAAGAACGCATGATGCGTGTGGCAGAATACAGCCGTGACTGCTTACGCGATCTCAGAGCACAAACAGGGATCAACTACGAAAACCGCGCGAAAGGTACCTTACAAGTGTTTCGTAATGAGGCACAACTTGAAGCTGTACAGCGTGATATTCAAGTACTCAAAGAGTGCGGTGTTGACTTTGATTTGTTGAATGCACAAGAGCTGGGTACGGTAGAACCTGCCTTAGCACATACCGATAAATTGGTGGGTGGTTTACATCTGCCGAATGATGAAACAGGTGATTGTTATCTGTTTACCAATGCCTTGGCAAAATTGGCCCAAGATTTGGGTGTGGAATTTAAATTCGATCAAAATGTTGAAAAGTTGATTGTTGAAGGCGATGAAATCAAAGGCGTCATGGTCGATGGTGCGATTTTAACAGCCGACCGTTTTGTACTGGCTTTTGGTAGTTATTCACGTGATTTCCTGAAACCACTGGAACTGAATTTACCTGTTTATCCAGTGAAAGGCTATTCACTCACGATCCCGATTGTGGAACCAAAATTCGCACCGCAATCAACGGTATTGGATGAAACCTATAAAGTTGCTTTGACACGTTTCGATCAACGTATCCGTGTTGGTGGTATGGCTGAGCTCAGTGGTTTTAATCTTGGTCTAAAAGAAGATCGTCGTGCAACCTTAGAAATGGTGACTCAAGATCTATTCCCAGGTGGCGATCTTGCTCAAGCATCGTTCTGGACAGGTTTACGTCCGATGACACCCGACAGCACACCGATTATCGGTGCAACGCAATATAAGAATCTGTTCCTGAATACGGGGCATGGCACTTTAGGTTGGACCATGGCTTGCGGTTCTGGAAAATTGATCAGTGATCTGGTCATGAATCATCGTCCAGACATCAGCACTGATGGCTTGTCGATTCAACGTTATTCACACGCCGCATAATTGAACATACAAGGAAGTATCGTATGCCTCGTCCAATTACTGCAGTCATCCATACCCAAGCCTTACGCCAAAACCTAGCGGTCGTCAGTCAGTCGGTACCCGACAGCAAAGTGTTTGCAGTGGTCAAAGCCAATGCTTATGGGCATGGGATTGAGCGTGTCTATGAGTCTTTTAAAAGCGCAGATGGCTTTGCCTTACTCGATATCGATGAGGCAAAACGCTTACGTGCTTTAGGTTGGACAGGCCCGATTTTATTGCTGGAAGGTATTTTCTCCCCACAAGACTTATTTGATTGTGCACAGTACCAATTAAGCTTTACGGTACATAGTGAACAACAAGTGGAATGGCTACAGCAACATATCTATCCAGCTCAATTTGATATTTTCTTAAAAATGAACAGTGGTATGAACCGACTTGGTTTTAAACCAGAACAGTATCGTAAAAACTGGCAACATTTAAATCGTTTTCCTAACGTGGCCAGTATCACCCATATGATGCATTTCTCCGATGCTGATGGTGACCGTTTTGGGCAAACTGGAATTGATTATCAACTCAAGCAATTCGAAGCTACGATCCAAGGTCTACCTGGGGAAAGATCCGTCAGTAATAGTGCTGCAATCTTAAGATATCAAACCCAATTGCAATCAGATTATGTCCGTGGTGGCATCATGCTGTACGGCAGTTCTCCCGATTATCCTAAACACACGATTCAGGATTGGGGCCTTGCACCGAGCATGAGCCTGCGTAGTGAAATTATTGCCGTGCAAGAACTCAATACCAATGAAAGTGTTGGCTACGGCTCCAGCTATGTGGCCGAGCAACCGATCCGTATTGGTATCGTGGCGTGTGGCTATGCCGATGGTTATCAACGGATTTCAGCCACTGGTACGCCAGTTTTGGTGAATGGAATTCGGACCCAAACCATTGGGCGGGTCAGCATGGACATGCTGGCTGTGGACCTCAGCCCAATCAGCGATGCCGATGTTGGCAGCGAAGTGGTGTTATGGGGCCAGTCTAGTTCAGGAACAGTTTTACCCATTGACGACGTCGCAGTAACTTCAGGCACCATCGGTTATGAACTGATGTGTGGCGTGACTGCGCGCGTTTCATTTATGACTCAGGAATAAGGATTTATCATGTCACATTCAGATATTCAAAAGCTCAATACCAATGAAGTGATGAGTGCAGTCACAGTATTCAATAAGGTGGTGTATTTGTCAGGTCAGGTGCCTAAAAATGCCGACTTAGATATTGAAGGACAAACTCGTGAAGTGCTTGCAACCATTGAACAATTACTTGCTTCAGCAGGGACGGATAAATCTCGTCTACTCTCAGCACAACTATTTTTAAAAGATCTTTCAGATTTCCCTGTGGTCAATACCATTTGGATTGATTGGTTAAAAGGTCATGTCGCACCTTCACGTGCCACCATTCAGGCCGATTTGGTCAATCCAAAATGGTTGATCGAAATTGCAATTGTTGCAGCACAAAAATAAAGCGATCCGCTTTATTTTTGTTTAAAAAATATAAAAAAAGAAGAAAAGTAACGTATTTGCAGTAGATAAAACGTAGTCAGATACGTATTTTCTTGCAATCGAAGATGAGTCAGCAGTCTTAAAAAGACAGCTAGGGTATGGCACATAAATCAAGGCTGACTCATTTAGGAAAGAGTAAAAGGAACTTAAGATGACGGTTACACAGCATCAGTCAGAAGGCGAACAGTCGCCCCAAGACTTACAAAGAAAACTTTCAAATCGCCATTTGCAATTGATTGCAATTGGCGGTGCCATTGGTACAGGGCTCTTTATGGGCTCAGGCAAAACCATCTCCTTGGCAGGCCCATCGATTCTGTTTATTTACATGATTATTGGTGGAATGTTCTTCTTCTTAATGCGAGCACTCGGTGAGTTGTTGCTTGCCAATCTACACTACAAATCATTTGTTGATATGGCGCATGACCTGATTGGGCCATGGGCTGGCTATTACATGGGCTGGACCTATTGGTTGGGTTGGGTACTGGTCGGTATTGCCGATCTGGCCGCCGTGATCAATTATTTAACCTTCTGGCTGCCTGAAGGCACCATGTTTACCCCAATTGGACAGGCTGCCATTAGCGCAGGCTGTGTGCTATTTGTGCTGTTCTTGAATCTGCTGACGGTACGTCTGTTTGGTGAAATTGAGTTCTGGTTTGCCCTGATCAAGATTTTAGCGATTATTGGCTTGATTGGTGTCGGTGGCTATATGATCTTTAGCCATTTCCATGCTCCTCATGGTGCTGTCGCTTCGCTCAGCAATGTCTGGTCGCATGGTGGTATGTTTCCTAAAGGTCTGGATGGTTTCTTGGCAGGTTTTCAGATTGCTGTATTCGCCTTTGTCGGCGTGGAACTGATTGGAACCACCGCTGCTGAAACCAAAGACCCACATAAGAATTTGCCAAAGGCTATTAATGCGATTCCGATTCGTATTATCTTGTTCTATGTGTTGGCCTTATTGGTGGTGATGTCCGTGACACCGTGGAACATTATCCGTGCAGATAAGAGCCCATTTGTAGAATTGTTCTTAAATGCTGGGATTGTGACATCGGCGATCATCATGAATTTGGTGGTACTGTCTTCAGTCATGTCTTCCATGAACAGTGGTGTGTTCTCCACCAGTCGGATGCTGTTTGGTCTGTCTAAAGATGGTCAGGCACCGAATGCCTTTGGTCGTTTATCCAAAAGTGCCGTTCCAGCCAATGGTTTGATTTTCTCATGTGTGTTCATTATGGGCGGTGCGGTATTACAATATTTTGTACCGAATACCCTTGAAGCCTTCACACTGGCGAGTTCACTATGTGTGATTCTATTCATTAGTGTTTGGAGTCTGATCATGGTGTGCTATCTGCGCTACCGAAAGCTACGTCCAGAACTGCATGCACAATCGAAGTTTAAAATGCCGGGTGGCGTATTCATGTCTTATATCGTGATTGCCTTCTTGTTATTTGCTTTGGTGATTTTGGCACTTGAGCCAGATACCTTAAAAGCACTTTATGTTAGCCCATTATGGGTAGTCATTTTGGCTGTGACCTATCAGCTGATGTATAAACCACGCATGAAAAAACTGGGTCGTGAGTTGGCACAATAGTTCATGTCAATTAAGTAAAAAACCGATCTACATTGATCGGTTTTTTATGGTCGGGTGATTGTGTTTAATCGACTAATAAGTGCTGATATTGATCAGCCTGTTTACGTAGATAATCCCAGACCAGTTTAATGCGGGGTTCATGTTGCAAATCGACAAAGGTCAGCATCCAAAAGGTATGGGTGTAGCGCACTTGTTGTTCTAATACTGTTTCAAGTTCAGGTTTATCATCGGCTAAAAACTTGGGCAAGATGGCCAGTCCTGCGCCAGAACTGACAGCAATTTGCTGCGCTAAAATACTGCTGCTGCGAAAGTTTGCATTCAGTTTTAAGGGTAAGCGTTCCAGACAATACAGCTCAGGACTATAGACCAGATCATCAATATAATTGACAAAGCGATGTGAAGTTAAATCTTGTAAATCACGGATGGGTGGGTTGAGTGCCAGATATTTTTTACTGCCATAAATTTTTAAACAATAATCCGAGAGTCGCGTAATGATATAGGGACCAGAGGTGGGTCGTTCAATCGAGACCACAATATCTGCTTCACGATGCGACAGTTTGATCATTTTCGGCACTGGAATCAGGTCAATGGTGAGCGAGGGATACTGTATGGAAAACTCTGCTAACAAGCGGGCTAAAAATGCCGTACCAAAACCCTCAGGTGTGCCAATTCGCACACGGCCTTGCAAAGGTTGATGCGGTTTTTCAATTTGCAGGAAAGCGTATTCCATTTGCTCAACCCGCGGCACCAGTGCCAAACCCTCCATAGTCAGCTCATAGCCAGAGGCTTCGCGTTTAAATAGGGTAATGCCTAAAGCCTGCTCCAACGCCTGAATCCGCCGCGCTACAGTACTGTGTTCCACGCCAATAATGCGGGCGGCATTGGTTAAGGTTTTGGTCCGTGCCAACACTAAAAAAAACTGTAGATGATCCCAATCCACTTTCATTATTATGGTCTTCCTTGTGCATATTTGCACAATGATCGTGCATTAATTTGCGTTGGTGGTCAAAGCTTTCTTTGCTAGTCTCGAATAAAACCTGAATAAAGAAAATACGACGATCGATATTTTCTGAACACTGAACACAATAAAAATACGGCCTATGGAGAGGTTATGAACACAATCCAAAATATTCAATTGGAAACAGCCAAGTTACTCATTAACGGTAGTTTTATCGAATCTGAAACCCAACAATGGCAAGACATTATTAATCCTGCAACGCAGGAGGTGATTGGTCGTGTGCCATTTGCTACGGTGCAGGAAGTCGATGCGGCAATTCAGTCTGCACAAGCAGCTTTTGCGTCTTGGCGTCAAACCCCGATTCAGGCGCGTATGCGTATCATGCTGAAACTGCAAGACCTGATTCGCGCCAATATGAAAGAGATTGCTCAGGTACTGACTGCGGAACAAGGCAAGACTTTGGCGGATGCAGAAGGTGATATTCAACGCGGTTTAGAAGTGGTTGAGCATGCCTGTTCAGTTGGTACCTTGCAAATGGGTGAATATGTTGAAGGTGTGGCGCGTGGTGTCGATACCTATACCTTACAGCAGCCTTTGGGTGTGTGTGCAGGCATTACCCCATTTAATTTCCCTGCCATGATCCCGCTCTGGATGTTCCCAATGGCGATTGTCTGTGGCAATACCTTTGTATTGAAACCTTCTGAGCAAGATCCGCTTTCGACCATGATGTTAGTCGAATTAGCGATTCAGGCAGGTATCCCAGCAGGGGTGCTCAATGTGGTACATGGTGGTAAAGAGGTGGTTGATCGTCTGTGTACCCATGCTGATATTAAAGCGATTTCCTTTGTCGGTTCGACTGCGGTTGGTACGCATGTGTATAACCTTGCAGGACAACATGGCAAACGTGTGCAGTCGATGATGGGTGCGAAAAACCATGTCGCGGTAATGCCAGATGCCAATAAAGAACAAACGCTGAATGCTTTAGTCGGTGCCGCATTTGGTGCAGCAGGACAACGTTGTATGGCGTTGTCGGTTGCGGTGATGGTCGGAGACAGTAAACACTGGATTGCAGAGTTGGTCGAAAAAGCCAAAACATTGAGTGTTAATGCAGGGCATGAACCGAATACCGATATTGGGCCAGTCATTTCAAAGCGTGCCAAAGCCCGGGTACTGGATTTGATTAATAGCGGTGTCGAGCAAGGTGCAGAACTGTTACTGGATGGTCGTGATGTTCAGGTACACGGTTATGAGTCAGGCAATTTTGTCGGAGCGACGATTTTTAGTGGCGTGAATACCGACATGTGCATTTATAAAGAAGAAATTTTTGGCCCAGTACTGTCTATTATTTGTGTCGATACGCTTGAAGAGGCGATTGCACTGATCAATGCCAATCCATTTGGTAATGGTGTGGGATTATTTACGCAAAGTGGTGCGATTGCGCGTACTTTCCAGAACCTGATTGATATCGGTCAAGTCGGCATCAATATTCCAATTCCTGTCCCTGTACCGTTCTTTAGCTTTACTGGCTCTCGTGGTTCAAAACTCGGTGATTTAGGCCCTTACGGCAAACAGGCTGTGCAGTTCTATACCCAAACCAAAACCATTACCAGTCGCTGGTTTGAAGACAGCCACGAAGTGGGCGGTGTCAATACCACCATCAGTTTACGTTAATAAGGGGATCACGGATGAATATCGCCTTTATCGGTCTAGGGAATATGGGCGGCAGAATGGCCCACAACCTACTTAAAGCCGGATTGACAGTCTATGGTTATGACCTCAGCGAAGTGGCCATTCAGCACTTTGCCGAGGCGGGTGGGGTAGTGTGTGACAGCCCTCAAGCAGCGGCCAAACAAGCCGATGTGCTGATCAGCATGTTACCTGCCGCCAAACATGTCAAAGAGGTATATCTGGGCGAAGATGGCGTGCTGGAAGTTCTGAAAGCAGGCAGCTTATGTATTGACAGCAGTACCATTGACCCACAAACCATCAAGGACATTGCTGCGGTTGCCCAAAGTAAAAATATTCACATTTGTGATGCACCTGTTTCGGGTGGCACCATTGGTGCACAAGCGGGGACCTTGACCTTTATGGTGGGTGCCAATGATCAGACTTTTGATGAAGTCAAACCCGTACTCAGTCACATGGGCAAAAACGTGGTGCATTGCGGTGAGGTGGGTGCAGGTCAAATTGCTAAAATCTGCAATAACTTGATTCTCGGCATTTCTATGGCTGCCGTGGCAGAAGGCATGGCGCTCGGTGCCAAACTGGGCATTGATCCAAAAGCCTTGGCTGGGGTGATTAATACCTCAAGTGGTCGTTGCTGGAGTTCGGAAGTCTGTAATCCATGGCCACAGATTAATGAAAATGCCCCCGCTTCGCGTGGCTATCAAGATGGTTTTGCCACACAGTTGATGTTGAAAGACTTGGGTCTTGCAGTAGAAGCGGCAGGGCAGGTCAAACAACCGATCGTATTGGGTGGGATGGTGCAGCAGCTGTATCAGCAAATGTGTATGCGCGGCAATGCGCATCTCGATTTTTCCAGCATTATTCAGCAATACCTGCCGCCAGAGGCATAACAGCTCAAGCCAAAGGATGGCTATCAAAAAATTAAACCCTGTCATGAATAACAATCAAAGCAGACTGAGGGAACACAGATGTTGAATTATAAAGAGACGGTACAGGCTTTTGATCTGCAAAGTACAGCAACAGAGATGCTGTCAGGTTCAGTCGATGCATTGAATGCCTGTTATGAATGTTGTGATCGCCATGCGCATGACGACAAGATCGCATTGTATTGGCAAGGCAAAGATGGTCGAAAAGAACAGTATACCTTTCGCCAGTTACAGCAATGGTCGAGTCAATTTGCGAATTTCTTAAAATCACAAGGGGTGCAAGCAGGTGACCGTATTTCAGGATTACTGCCGAGAACACCCGAACTGTTGGTGACGATTTTCGCGGCTTGGCGGATTGGTGCGGTTTATCAGCCTTTGTTTACTGCATTTGGTCCGAAGGCCATCGAGCATCGATTGCAACTGGCACAAAGTAAGTTGGTGGTGACGGATACGGGGAACCGCAGCAAACTCGATGAAATTGAAGATTGTCCAACGATTGTCACAGTTGCTGATCAGCAAGATTCGCCGTTAATCGATGGTGATTTTAATTTTTGGCAAGTGCTTAAACAGCAGTCTGATCAATGTGAATTGGTCATGCGAGCCCTCCAAGATCCATTTTTATTAATGTTTACGTCAGGTACCACGGGGCCCGCCAAACCGTTAGAAGTTCCGTTAAAAGCCTTACTGGCGTTTGCTCGCTATATGCAAGATGCGGTTGGTCTAAGGGACGATGATTCATTCTGGAATATTGCCGATCCAGGTTGGGCTTATGGTTTGTACTATGCGATTACTGGACCACTGTTCTTAGGCCATGCCACCTTATTCTATGAAGGCGGTTTTAGTACCGATAGCCTATGTCAGATTGTGAAGGATTATCAAATTACCAATCTGGCGGGTGCACCCACGGCGTATCGCATGATGATGGCAGCGGACCCAGCTCAGATGGCAGCATTAAAAGGCCAGTTTCGTGTGGTCAGCAGTGCAGGCGAGCCACTGAATCCAGAAGTGATTCGCTGGTTTAAACAGGTGCTGGATGCGCCGATTTATGATCACTATGGGCAAACCGAAGTCGGCATGGTGGTATGTAACCACCATGGTTTAAGCCATCAGGTTCGTGCCGGTTCAGCAGGCTTTGCCAGTGCAGGTTATCGTGTTGCCGTGGTGAATGAACAAGGTGAAGAATTACCTGCTGACACCGCTGGGATTTTAGCGGTGGATATTGAGCAGTCACCGATGATGTGGTTTGGTGGCTATCATGAAACGCGCAAATCACCTTTTATTGGTCAGTACTATTTGACGGGTGATACTGCCGAGTTACATGCCGATGGCAGCATGAGTTTTGTCGGGCGCAGTGATGACGTGATCACCACCTCGGGCTATCGGATTGGGCCGTTTGATGTGGAAAGTGCCTTACTCGAACATGATGCGGTGGTTGAAGCAGCCGTGATCGGAGTGCCAGATCCAGAGCGGACTGAAGTGGTGAAAGCGTTTGTGATTTTATCGGCAGGTATTCAACCCTTGGAGCAATTGGCTGAAGAACTGAGTCAATTTGTGAAAAAACGCCTGTCTGCACATGCCTATCCACGCTTGGTTGAGTTCGTCACTGAACTACCAAAAACCCCAAGTGGCAAAATTCAGCGCTTTTTATTACGTAATCAGGAAATTGCTAAACAGCAAGCGAAAGCAGGTTAAGGAAGATAAGATGCAATTAACTGAAGAACAAAGCTTAATTCGTGATATGGCGAAAAGCTTCGCCCAAGAACAAATCAAACCGAATGCCAGTGACTGGGATCGACATGGCACTTTTCCAAAAACCGCATTGGCACAAATGGGGCAACTCGGTTTTATGGGCATGCTGATTCCAGAGCAATGGGGCGGTTCCGACACAGGCAACCTCGCTTATGTGTTGGCGCTTGAGGAAGTGGCCGTAGCCGATGGTGCCACTTCAACCATCATGAGTGTGCATAACTCGGTGGGCTGTGTGCCAATTTTAAAATTTGGTAGCGATGAGCAGAAACAACGCTTTTTAAAACCATTGGCGCAAGGTGAAATGATCGGTGCTTTTGCCCTGACTGAACCGCATACTGGTTCAGATGCGGCAGCGATTAAAACCCGTGCCGTGAAAGATGGCGATGACTATATTCTCAATGGTGCCAAACAATTTATTACCTCGGGTGATAATGCGGGGGTGATTATTGTATTTGCCGTGACTGACCCTAATGCAGGCAAAAAAGGCATCAGTGCCTTCCTCGTGCCACGAGAGACACCCGGTTATGAGGTGATTCGCGTTGAAGAAAAACTTGGTTTACATGCTTCGGATACCTGCCAAATTGCGCTGACGGATGTGCGTATTCATAAGAGCCTGATGTTGGGTGCTGAAGGTGAGGGGCTGAAAATTGCGCTTGCCAATCTGGAAGGTGGTCGTATTGGTATTGCGGCACAGGCGGTCGGGTTGGCACGTGCAGCATTGGAAGAAGCCACGCGTTATGCCAAAGAGCGTCTGACCTTTGGCAAACCAATTTTTGAGCATCAGGCACTTGCGTTCCGTCTTGCCAGTATGGCGACCGAGATCGAAGCGGCTCGACAACTGGTGCATTACGCTGCACGTCTCAAAGAAGCAGGGCAACCTTGTCTCAATGAAGCTTCCATGGCCAAGCTATTTGCTTCAGAAATGACTGAACGTGTCTGCTCAGCCGCGTTACAGGTGTTTGGCGGCTATGGCTATCTGAAAGACTTCCCGATTGAACGTATCTATCGTGATGCTCGAATTTGTCAGATTTATGAAGGCACCAGCGATATTCAACGTTTAGTGATCGCCCGTAGCTTATAACCAGAGAACAAGGAGTCCATGATGCAATGGCAAACCATTTTATTAGAAAAACGCAATGGCGTAGGGCTGATTACGCTGAATCGTCCACAAGCCTTGAATGCGCTGAATAGTGAATTAATTAGCGAAGTGAATCAGGCTTTAGATGAATTAGAAAAAGATCGTGAGATTGGCTGCATGGTGTTGGCAGGCTCAGAAAAGGCCTTTGCCGCAGGTGCCGACATTAAGGAAATGGCGGATCTGAACTTTCCCGATATTTATTTTGATGATTTTTTCCATCTTGCCGATCGTATCGCGCAACGCCGTAAACCGTTGATTGCTGCGGTCAGTGGCTATGCTTTGGGTGGTGGTTGTGAGTTGGCCCTGATGTGTGACTTTATCTATTGTGCAGACAATGCCAAGTTTGGTCTGCCTGAAGTGACTTTGGGCGTGATTCCAGGGATTGGCGGTACGCAACGTTTAACCCATGCGATTGGCAAAGCCAAAGCCATGGAAATGTGCTTTACCGCACGGCAAATGGGTGCAGTCGAAGCTGAACAAAGCGGGTTGGTGGCACGTGTGTTTCGTAAGGAAGAATTGCTTGAACAAACCCTGCAAGCCGCAGAAAACATTGCTGCGCGCTCTTTAACCGCCAACATGATGTTAAAAGAAAGCATTAATCGCGCCTTTGAAGTCAATCTGACCGAAGGCTTACGTTTTGAAAGACGGATGTTCCACTCCATTTTTGCCACATCGGATCAGAAAGAAGGGATGCAGGCTTTTGTGGAAAAACGTCAGGCGAAATTTAAAAATCGATAAGAGATCAACAACAATGAATATCGAAAATCAGTTAATGATTGAGCAAAAGGGTAGTCTTGGCCTGATTAGCTTAGATCGGGTTAAACATTTAAATGCCTTGTCATTGGAGATGATTGAGGGCATCTGTAGTCAACTGGAATTATGGCGTTATGATGCAGCAATTCAGACAGTTTTGATTAAATCGAATAGCCCTAAAGCCTTCTGTGCAGGTGGGGATATTCGCTATCTATATGATAGTTATAAAAATGATACGGCTGATTATAAAGGTTATTTTAGTGCCGAATATAAAATGCTGAACCTGCTGCGTGACTATGCAAAGCCTGTTGTTGTTGTGCTTGATGGTTATGTGCTAGGTGGTGGTTTTGGGCTAGCACAAGCGTGTCATATTGTGGTGAGCAGTGAAAAATCTCGATTTGCGATGCCTGAAACAGCAATTGGCTTTTTCCCTGATGTCGGTGCGACCCATTTCCTGTCTCGACTAGATGATATTGGGGTTTATCTGGCCATTACGGGCGAGCAGATCAGCAGTAGTGATGCCCTTTATTTAGATTTAATCGACTATCACGTACCAAGTCAAAAGCTACAAGCCTTGCAAGATGCGCTGATTAATGAACCGAATCTAAGCAAACAGAATATTGAGCATATTGTTGCGTGCTTTATAACTCGACCTGCTGAAAGTGAACTGAAACAGTTGGCAGATGGTATTCGCAAACATTTTGGTTTTCAGCATTTGGACGAAATTGAGCAAAGCCTTGCGACTGAGCAGGATGAGCAATTGCAGCCTTGGGCAGAAAAAATGCTCAGCATCTTGCAGCAGCGGTCCTTCATTGCCAAACAAACCAGTTTGAAACTACAACATTTAGGCCGTGGTCTTTCATTGCCACAATGTATGCAACTGGAGCGCGACCTGCAAGATATCTGGTTTGAACATGGTGATTTTATTGAGGGTGTGCGTGCCTTAATTGTGGATAAAGACAAACAGCCACAATGGCAACAACGTAACCACGAGTTGGAACAGATTTTAGAAAAACTCAGTTAAATCCAATTATGCATATTGACTCATCGAAGGAGTAGTAAAACGTCTGACATGCTGATGGTCAGGATTGATGATCAGCAAAAAACCTAAAACAAGAAGATCCAAGAAAGGAACATGATGATGCAAACAATACATGGAAACGGTTCATCTGCTAAAAAGTCCTCTCATCGCTTGGCGGGTATCTCCAGTATGGTGGGGACTACCATTGAGTGGTATGACTTTTTTATCTACGGTGCGGCAGCAGCTTTAATTTTCAATAAATTATTTTTCCCCAATTTAGATCCGCTGACGGGTGTACTTGCGGCGTTTGCAACCTATGCGGTGGGATTTATCGGTCGGCCATTGGGTGGTCTGGTGTTTGGGCATTTTGGTGACAAGATTGGCCGAAAATCGATGTTACTGTTGACCCTGATGTTGATGGGGATTCCAACAGTACTGATTGGTTTGTTACCCACTTATGAGTCGATTGGTTATTGGGCCGCCATCTGCTTGGTGATCCTGCGATTTATCCAAGGTATGGCCATGGGCGGTGAGTGGGGCGGTGCAGTGCTGATGGCGGTTGAACATGCCCCAGAAGGCAAAAAAGGCTTTTGGGGCAGTCTGCCTCAAGCCAGTACTGGCGGTGGCTTAATGCTTGCCTCAATTGCACTAGGATTGGTGTCTTTATTGCCTGAGCAGGCTTTGTTTAGTTGGGGTTGGCGGATTCCGTTTCTTGCCAGCATCGTGTTACTGGCAGTCGGTTGGTACATTCGGGTCAAGGTGCCAGAGTCTCCCGATTTTGAAAAAGTGAAGCAACAGGCGGAAGAAGTTAAAGTCCCAGCTTTACAGGTCTTTAAAAACCATCCGAAGCAACTGATCACCATTATTGTGGCGCGTGCAGCCGAGAATGCATGGTTTTATATTGCCTCGACCTTTACTTTGGCCTACACCACCACACAGTTGGGGATTGCCAGACAAGAAATTCTATTTGCCACCATTTGTGGGGCCATTGTGATTATGTTTATGACCCCATTATGTGGACATTTGTCCGATAAAGTCGGGCAACGCAATATGTTTATGTTTGGCCTATGTGTACTGGCGCTGTATAGCTATCCATTCTTTAGCATGCTCAATACCAAAGACCCTATGTTGGTCTGGACTGCAATCGTGTTAGCGATCGGGGTGGTTTTTCCGATTATGTATGCACCACAGGCACAGCTTTTTGCCCGTCAGTTTCCCGCAGAAATTCGCTATAGCGGTATCTCGATTTCGGTGCAGTTAGCGGGGGTATTGGGTGGTGGACTAGCGCCGTTGATTGCGACAAAGCTACTCAGTGTCGGTGGCGGCAGCCCTCATCTGATTATGATGTATATTGGCAGTATGGCGGTGATTGCGATTATCTCGACCACCTTTATGCCACGTGATCGAAAATATGGTGTAGTAGAAACTGAGATGAAAAAACAAAGTCTCAATTTGGATGCCAAGATTACAGAACAGTCTTAATTTTATGTTCCACGTGGAGCATTATGATTTGCAAAGAAAAAAGCCCTAATCTTTCGACTAGGGCTTTTTTGAATCTGGAGCGGGAAAGGAGACTCGAACTCCCGACCCCAACCTTGGCAAGGTTATGCTCTACCAACTGAGCTATTCCCGCTAATTGAGCAGTTTTTACGAAAACTTACACTAAAAAATTTGAGCGGGAAAGGAGACTCGAACTCCCGACCCCAACCTTGGCAAGGTTATGCTCTACCAACTGAGCTATTCCCGCATGCCGTGTATAATACATTATGCAAAAATAGGGTCAATAATTTTATGCAAAGAAATTGTTTATTTGCATAAAATTAAAGCATTTTCATGCAAAAAAAGCCTAGGAAAGCAAATTTTTGTACAAAAGTTTCCCTCAGATTCCGCTCATGTATACTAATGAGCTATCTCAATCTGACCTTACAGAGTGACTGATGAACTTAGAACAACAGTTGATTGAACATTTAAACACCCTCTCACCTACCCATCTTGAAGTGATTAATGAGTCGGCAGGGCATGGCGGATATTTCCCGGGTAAAGAATCACACTTTAAAGTCATTGTGGTAAGTGATGAATTTCAAGGACTACGTTTAGTACAACGTCATCAAAAAATTTATGCCGTTGCAGCAGAGTTGATGAGTCCGGGTCGAATCCACGCACTTGCGATTCATGCTTATGTTCCAAGTGAATGGCAAGGCCAAGCACCTGCCAGCCCTGAATGTGCACATGCACCAAAAAGCTAAGGATTAATGATGGACCTTTTCCTTACTAAAATTGTGCATATGTCCGCAGTGAGCTTATTGATCATTGCTTTTGTATTGCGTGGCGCAACACTCTTTGTTGGCGTACAAGACCAGCAACCCAATCCAAAAGCACGTAAAGGCTTGGTGGGATTACAACATCTATCTTTGACCTTAATTATTGTGACGGGTGCGGTTTTACTGTTCATGAATAACTTTGAGGTGCAGCCTTGGTTCTACGCCAAAGTGATTTTATTTTTTGTGTTGTGGTCGTCTTTGATCAAAACCTATAAAAAGGACAGCAGCATTTTATTGGAACAACGCCGTGCAGGATTACTCATCGGGACGGTGGCTATGGTAGGTATTCTTGGGTTGGTGATGATTAAGCCTGTTTTTGCCTGATTGTTCGACACATTGTTTGAGTAATTGTTTTGTCACTAGGTTAAACTGCGTGCAGTTTACAAAAATATTATAGAGGGAAATCATGTTAACGCGTGTGGTATTTAACCAAAAAGGTGGTGTGGGGAAATCAAGTATTACAGTCAATCTCGCTGCGATTAGCGCGAAACAGGGGTTTAGAACCTTGGTGATTGATCTTGATCCACAAGCGAATTCAAGCCAATACCTTTTAGGTGAAGATGCAACCTATTCTGCGGATAAAGCAGCTTTAGAGCCAAACATTGAAAACTTCTTTGATGATATTTTAGGCAGTACGCAGCAAAAGGGCTTGATCGGCAATGCGATTGGTTCAATCCTGAAAGCACCACGTGGCAAAGGCTTGGACAGTTATGTACATCGTTCTTCTTTTGACAATCTGGATGTGATTCCTGCAAGCCCAAGTCTAGGTGCATTGGAGCATGCACTGGAAAGTAAACACAAAATTTATAAATTACGTGATTCGATTCAGTCTCTCAGTGCGCGCTATGACCGCATCTTTATTGATACGCCACCTGCGTTTAACTTCTTCACTTTATCCGCATTAATTTCAGCAGATCGAGTGCTGATTCCATTCGATTGTGATGTGTTTTCAAAACGTGCGTTACAAACTTTGATTGAAAATGTACTCGAAACCCAAGATGATCATAATGATCGCTTGGAGATTGAGGGAATTGTGGTCAATCAGTTCCAATCTCAGGCAAAATTACCTCGTGAAGTGGTTCAACAGTTAAAAGACGAAGGCTTGCCTGTGCTGGATAGCATGCTGCCACCATCGATCTTGATGAAAGAATCACATCAAAAGAATTTACCCTTGATTCATTTGGCATCTGACCACAAATTGACCGTCGCTTATGTGACCCTGTTCAATGAGATTGAATCAAAGAAATAAGAGAATCTTATGAAACGCTTATATTGGATGCCTGTTTTGGCAGCGAGCATGTTATTGGGTGCATGTGCATCAACGGTTAAGCCTGCCTACGTGTCGCCTACACAATATCAAGCCCTTGGTTGCCAGCAGTTGCAAGCCGAGTACAACCGTATTCAGCTTTATATCGAAAATGGTGTACAAACACCAAAACGTACTGGTGTAGGGGTTGGTCTTGGACTTGGTGGGGGCTGGGGTAGAGGCGGTTGGGGCTTTGGCCCATCGATCTCGGTCAATATGGGACAGTCGATGAATACCAAAAATACTGAACTTGCCAATGTGTTGGGACAACAAGACGCAATTGTACAAGCAGCGAAATTCAAAGGTTGCCCAATCATTGTGAAGCAACGTCCAAAATCATAAATTTTGTGTACTGATCGCCATTGTTCGCAATGGCGATGACTAACTAAATTATAGCAAAATGTTTCAAAATATAATGATAAAAATCAAATAATTGAGTTAAAAAGTCTCGTAAGTTGCTGATTTGTCTTGTTCAACCACACTGCTAAAATTTGTGTTTTTGCCCTAAATTCGTTTAAGGTGGCGCCCATGTATAGTCGTTCGGTATGTGTATGATTGAGAGTTGGTTTTTTGTTTTGGCGATGTTGGCGGTATTGTTAATACCAGGTCCGACCAATGCTTTGCTTGCCAGTGCAACACATCAACATGGTGTACCTAAAACGATAACGTTTATCCCAATTGAATGGTTGGGTTATCTGTATGGCATTAGTTTATGGGCACTTTTTATTCATTTATTTGATCCGATTTGGCCAGCAATTGGCGCAATTTTACATACTGCAAGCTTGCTCTATGTGCTTTGGATGGCCTTTCATCTTTGGAAAGGGTCGCATCTACAAAAACATGATCAACATCACCAGCATATTCGTAAAAGACAGTTATTTATCTCAACCCTAAAAAATCCTAAAACAGTGCTATTGGCTTCAGGAATTTTCCCGAGCGAAACATGGAATTCGATTGAGCAGGCTGCACTGGTATTTGCGGTGTTTAGTTTGATCCTGATACCCGTGAGTATCTTTTGGATGCTGTTTGGGCGTGCGTTATTGGCGGGAAGTTTGGTTGGAATCAAAGCCGACCACTTATATAAAGGGTCGGCGATGTTATTGCTGATTTGTATGTTGCCAATGATCTTTCGGTTGTTTTAAAAAACAAACCTAGATTTATTGTGCTTTACGATTATTCAGCTTTTGACGAATAAATCCAATCACACCCGGTAAAATACTGATAATAATGATACCGAAAATTAAATGGGTGAAATTATCTTTCACGATTGGCATATTTCCGAACAAATAACCAAGCGTGATGAACGATGCAATCCAGCAAAATGCACCAACAACGTTATAGGTAAGGAAGAATTTATAATTCATGCTCCCTGCACCTGCAACAAATGGGGCAAAAGTACGTGCAAAAGGAACAAAACGGGCAAAAATAATGGTTTTACCACCGTGACGTTCAAAGAACTGCTGGGTCTTAATCAAATGTTGTTTATTGATAAAGCGAGAATTGGTTTCAAAAACACGGGGGCCAATATAACGACCAATATGGTAGTTCAAGGTGTCACCAAGAACCGCAGCGATAAATAATAAAACACCCAATACCCATGGATCCATGGCTCCTGTTGAAGCAGCCAATGCACCTGCAGCAAATAGTAAGCTATCACCCGGTAAAAATGGCATCACCACTAAACCAGTTTCAACAAAAATAATTAAGAATAATATGGCATAGATCCATACGCCATAATTGGTAATAAATTCTAAAAGGTGTTCGTCAACGTGCAGAATAAAATCAATGAGTTCCATGAAGATGTTAACACTATAAATGTGAGCTAAATCCTAGCAGTGCATCTGTAGAATGTCAGTATAAAAAGCAAATTAATTGGTAACTTTCAGAGATGGAAAATTGGAGACAATGATTTAGCAGAAAAGACAATTTTATTGTTGCAAATAAGGAACGATGTGTTAACTAAACTAGTGTTTATTGCAAAAGTAAAGATACATAAACTTGCTACTATGTTAAAAAACGAACAGTGTGGAATCAACCATGTTTAATCCAAATGTTGTTGTAAAAAATATCGTAACGCAATCTGGTGTATCAAACGTTGTAATTTTAGTTGCACGTTTATTAATGGCTTATATCTTTCTTGTTGCAGGTTGGGGCAAGATCGTTGGTTATGCTGGCACAGCGGGCTATATGGAATCAATGGGCGTTCCTGGTGCTCTATTACCATTGGTGATTCTGATGGAATTTGGTGGTGGTTTGGCGCTGCTATTCGGTTTCCAAACACGTTTTGCATCTTTGGGTTTAGGGCTTTTTAGTATTATTACAGCCTTTATCTTCCATGCTGGTGCAGAAGATGCCATTAACTTTATGAAGAACTTTGCAATGGCGGGTGGTTTCTTTGCATTAATGCTCTATGGTGCAGGTCGTTTTAGTCTCGATCATTTGATTGAAAAATAACAATAGCAATAAAATACCCCGCTTTAATCAGCGGGGTTAAGCGTATGTATGCATTACATAGATTACGCTTGATTACAAACTTAAGCCGACATCATCGACTATTTCTGTTTAGATTATAAGTTGTTAGAACAAAATAGGACATGAAATGAAAAGAATGATTGCAAGTTGTGGGATTGTGGTTTTAACGGGATTGTCTACGTTGACATGGGCAGGTAAAGATGACCATGTGATTGTACAAGAGGCTGCAAAGAATGTAGTTACGGTCAGTCAAGTTGCCAAACTGAAAGATGAAACGGGCGTGACACTGACAGGCCAAATCACGAAGCATTTACAAAGTGATCATTATGAGTTCAAAGATCAAAGCGGTACGATAGGTATTGAAATTGATGATGATATCTGGCGTCAAGCGGGTCTAAAAGTCGGTGATCATGTGCGTTTGGTCGGTGAAGTAGATACGCACCGTTATAAACCGACAGATATTGAAGTGATTAAAATTGAAAAGCATCTGCATAAATAATGCCATTAAAAAAAGGAAGCTTAAGCTTCCTTTTTTTATCATAGAAATGATTAGAGCATAAAGTGAATTTGCATTTCCCCAACCAGAAAACCGAGCACAGCACCGACAATAATCAATGACCACTCATCTTCTTTAAAGGCTGGACGCAGCATACCTTCAAACTCTTCAGGGCTGAGTTTCTGCATGCGCTCAACTAATGTATTCCGCACATTCATCGCATCTTCTGCATAAGATTCAACATAGCGCATCGTGTCTGGAAGTTGTTTTAAAATACGTTCAGCTACTTCTGCTTTCAAGTTCTGATACTTTTCACCACCAATCGCATAAACCACTAATGGGCGAACAATACCAGCTTGTAAATCAATTTCTTGTTTGACTTGACGGCTGACCAGCTCAATGACTTTATCCGAATGTGTGCCTGAAAAAAGCTCTTCCATCATGTTGCGTGAGGTCAAGAGTTGTTTGGAAATCAACGCAGCATAATCCGCAGCAACTTCATTTTGGCGTTTAATGAATAAACCCTGCCATGTATAGCCCATAATCTTTTTCGGATACAAAGGTCTAAACATCATTTGCAAAGCCATCCAGTCGCTAAAGAAGCCGACAAAGCCGCCAAACATCGGTAGCATCCATGGATATTTGCCTTGGGTCACGATCCAGCACAACATTTGCACCACACCAATCGCGAAGCCAAAAACAAAGCCGACATTACTAAAGAATTTGAATTCCTGTTTGCCGACTTTCTTAAAAATTTCGTTGAGGAGGCGTTTATCTTTGAGCAGGTTGTTGACCACCATATGTTTGATATCGAAGTACTTGGTCACATCCTTTTGTACTTCACTCATAATATGTTCAACAATTTCAGGCGCTTTCGCCTGAACTCGTTTAATCAGTTTTTGTCGTGCAAACTCAGGCATGCCTTCCCATAAGCCCGGCTGATATTGCTGTGCAACTTCTCGGGTAATGTCTTCAGCTGCTGCCATCAATGGTTTTTCAATTTCTTGGGCAATACGTTTCGGGTCGAGGCGGGCAAAAATTTCTTCAGGTTTGATGAGTTTAGAGGTCATCAACTCCACCGCAGTGGTGGCCATTTTTTCTGCTTTGCGAGGAACAATCCCTTGCCATCCAAGTGGCAGACCAAATAATCGCAACCCTTTAAATTCAAGCGGTGAAAACATCATTTGAATGGCAATGACTTTGGTCACATAACCAATAAAGCCACTGATAAATGGGATTGAGATGTATAACCAGAAATTCTGTTGAAAATCCGCAATCATTTCTTGAAACATTATTTTATTGGTCCTTCAAGTCCTAATTGTTGCTCGTGGTCGGGCAAGCGCTAGATGATGATAGTGAAATATTTTGGATATTGGTGATGCACCCATATCTTTAAATTTTTTAGTTACCCTTTATTTTTCCTTTGAATAAGGTCATCACAATCGTATAAAAAGGTAACGATGTTGTCGAATGAATACCTTTCCATGGCAATGCACATTTCGACTCATTATCTTAGCACCAATTTTTGTTTTGTGTTGAGCAGAATAGGCAACAATTGTTGATTTAACTCTCCTTATTGGCGGCAGGATTGTGAAATTTTAGTTTAAATATCAGCGTTTATTGGTCAGCCTAACTAAAAAATCAGATAGATGATGAATTGCGGTGCGTCAAAGCGTGAAAAATGTTAGAATGTGGCGCTTAATTCATTTGCCTTTAAGATGAACCATGACGACCAATACTCAAATTACTGAAGATCGTATCCTTATTTTGGATTTCGGCTCTCAATATAGCCAGCTCATTGCACGTCGTGTACGTGAAGCGGGTGTCTATTCTGAAATGTATGCATTCGATATGTCTGAAGCAGACATTCGTGCGTTTAATCCAAACGGGATTATTTTGTCAGGTGGCCCTGAGAGCGTACATGAAGAAGGAAGCCCACGCGCGCCGCAAGTTGTATTTGAATTAGGCGTACCAGTATTGGGTATTTGCTATGGTTTACAAACCATGTCTGAACAACTTGGCGGTAAAGTAGAGCCAGGTACAGTGCATGAGTTTGGCTACGCCGAAGTTGATATTCTTGTACGTGATAAATTAATTGGTAAGTTACAAGATCGCGAAGACCAACTTCATGTATGGATGAGCCATGGCGATAAAGTCAGTGCAATTCCAGAAGGTTTCCAAGTCACTGCAAGCACGCCAAGCTGCCCATTCGCTGCTGTGAGCGATGAAGCACGTCGTTTCTATGGTGTTCAGTTCCATCCAGAAGTGACTCACACTGCAAAAGGTGCTGAATTACTGTCTAACTTCGTACATCAGATTTGTGGTTGCCGTGGTCTTTGGACACCTGAACACATTATTGACCTACGTGTAGAGCAATTGCGTGCACAAATTGGCAATGAAAAAGTCTTGCTTGGTTTATCTGGTGGTGTTGATTCTTCAGTTGTAGCTGCATTATTGCATAAGGCAATTGGCGACCAGTTAACTTGCGTATTTGTAGATAATGGTTTGCTTCGTTTAAACGAAGGTGATCAAGTGATGCAAATGTTTGCAGAAAACATGGGTATTCGTGTGATCCGTGCTGATGCTGAACAGCGTTTCTTATCTGCATTGGCTGGTGAAGTTGATCCTGAGAAAAAGCGTAAAATCATTGGTCGTGAATTTATCGAAGTATTTGCAGAAGAAGCACGTAAACTTGATGGTGTGAAATTCTTGGCACAAGGTACGATTTACCCAGACGTAATCGAGTCTGCTGCTACTAAAAATGGTAAAGCACACGTAATTAAATCACACCACAATGTGGGTGGTTTACCTGATGATTTAGAATTTGAATTGGTTGAGCCATTACGTGACTTGTTCAAAGATGAAGTGCGTAAATTGGGTACAACACTTGGTTTACCACACAGCATGATTTACCGTCATCCATTCCCAGGTCCAGGTTTAGGCGTGCGTATTTTGGGTGAAGTGAAAAAAGAATATGCAGATATTCTTCGTCTTGCTGACGATATCTTTATGCAAGAGCTTCGTGCAAGTGGTTGGTACGACAAAACTGCTCAAGCATTTGCGGTATTCCAACCTGTGAAATCAGTAGGTGTTGTAGGTGATGGTCGTCGTTATGCATGGGTGATTGCACTTCGTGCTGTTGAAACCGTTGACTTTATGACAGCTCGTTTTGCACACTTGCCATACGAATTGGTTGATAAAATCTCAACCCGTATCATGAACGAAATTAAAGATGTTTCACGTGTTGTGTATGACGTGTCATCTAAACCACCAGCAACGATTGAGTGGGAATAAGACCAAGGGCAGGATGAAAATCCTGCCTTTTTTTATGCGATTGAGAAAGAGGTCAAGCATGTCCGAAACCTTGCAACTCGAGCAGTTAACAGGATTTTTACAGCAGCTTTTGGGTGAGTCCCTGTTTGCCATTTATCTGTATGGATCAGCTGTTGATGGCGGGCTAGGTCCAGAAAGTGATCTGGATCTTTTGGTTGTCATAACTCAAGCACTGACATTTCAGCAACGACAGCAACTGACAGAAACCTTATTAAAAATTTCATATCCGATTGGGGCTGCGCAGCGTGCACTTGAAGTCACCATTGTACGCAAAGATCAAATTCTTTCAGGCAGTTATCCGCTCTGCTACGAACTACAGTTCGGGGAATGGTTACGGGAGGAATTAAGCCAAGGTGCTTTGCTCCGTGCACATACAGACCCCGATTTGAGTATTTTGCTGAAGAAAGCACAAATGCATCATCGTACTTTGTTCGGACCAAGTTTTTCACAGTGGTCAGCTGAGATTCCTGTGCCGCAACTCTGGCAGGCGATGGCAGATACCTATCCCTCGATTGTGGCGCATTGGGATGAGGATGCCGATGAGCGTAATCAGATTTTGGCCTTATGCCGTATTTATTTTAGCTTGATGACGAATGAGATTGCACCTAAAGATCAGGCCGCACACTGGGTGATGGTTCAGTTACTACCGCAGCATCAACCCGTTTTGCAACGCATGATCCAAGAATATAAAGGTAAGATTGCAAAGCAAAATTGGCAAGATGAGCATCAAGCTTTACAGCCGATTGTTGATTTCCTGAGTTCAAGAATCGATGAACAGCTTAAGAAGAAGGGTGGCCTGAACAAATAATAATATTTTAAAAAGTTGGTCTTATTTAAAGTTCGATATTAAAAAAGAGCGCTTAGGTGCTCTTTTTTATTACTTAACTTTTCTAAAAATATACCTATAAAGTAAATAATTCATTAAATATCAGAATCTTAAAATTTAAAGATATATCTTAACTTGCTATAAGATTAATTAAGATATATCTTAATATGCGTAAAGTAAGCAATATGAGAAAAATAAAGATGAAACACGTATCAGATCATCACGAACACGAACGTGATATCCAGCATCGAGAGCATCACCGTTCAGGCCGTCGTGGTCGTTTATTTGAATCAGGTCGTATGAAACTACTGGTGCTACATTTGATTCAACAGAACCCTAAACACGGTTATGAAATCATTAAAGAGATTAGTGATCTTGTAGGTGATGGTTATACCCCAAGTGCAGGAACAATCTATCCAACACTGACTGCATTGGAAGAAATGAATCTTATCCAGTTGCTCGATGTGGAACGTAAGCAATATCAGGTGACTGAATATGGTGAAGTTTACTTAAAAGAGCAGCAAGACATGCTGGCGGCATTACTACAAAAACTGCGATTGAGACGTGAAATTCATAATAATGATCAGTTGATTGATATTCATCGTGCTATGGAAAATTTAAAAACAGCACTACGTTTAAAGCTGAATATCGCGGATTTACAACAAGAGCAAATTCATGAAATTGCTGAAAAAATTGATCAAGCGGCCATTGCGATTGGACGTTTATAAGTTGGGGCAAAAAAGATGTTAGAGCTACAACAGAAAATCAAACAGGCAGGGCTACGAGTCACTCATCCACGTATGGCGGTATTGTCCATATTGGCGCAACAGTCAGATGATCTTACGGTAAAGCAGATTTATCAGCAGCTTAACTCGCAAAAACAGCAATTAAGCTTGGCTACGGTCTATCGTGTGGTTAGTGATTTGGTGGTCGCAGGTTTACTTGCCAGTTATCAATTTCATCGTGCCGAGACAAAATTTAACCTTCCGAATTTGTCTAAGATCCAACTACTACAAATTCGTTGTGCAGATTTAACTACAGCAAAACAAGCACAATTTTTACAGTCATTGAAAGTTGTGTTTAATCAATATCAAGTTGACTTGATGCAGGTCGAAATTAAAGAAAGTGCTTAAAAAAGCATATGGAGAACGTTATGAAACAACATCAATACCATGTCACTGTGCAACATTTAAAAGATGCGAAGGGACAAGTCTCAACTTATACCGAGCGTTTAGAGTTTTATACAGGCAATCATGATGATATTTTCGAGATTGTGGAACGTTTGAAGAAAGCCGATTTTTTTGATGATCAAACTACCAAGTCATTCGCAGTGGGTATGAAATTATTTAGTGAAGTGATGTTGGAAAATAATGATCATCCTTTATTTAAAGAGTTTCTCCCTCAGTTCGGTCAGTTTATGAAAAATCTCAAACAGCAAGTGAAGAAGTAGAGATGAAATTGCAAACTCAACTAAATATGATTTTATGGAAACGCGTTTAAGATGCAGGAATTGAAAGTTACACCACGCCTTATCACTAAATTACCAGCCAAGTATGCGGCTTGGATTTTGCCGTTGATTTTATCTTTTTTGATGAGTGGATCCTTGTCGTTTGTGAATATGTGGATGAGCCTTGGTTTTATTCCAGAATTTTTGAACAAGTGGTTGGCGACATGGATGTTCTCTTGGCTGATTGCGTATCCGTTGGTGCTGGTTTTACTGCCATTGGTTCGCCGTTTAACAGGCTTAATTGTTGATATGCAACCTAAATAACTTTTTATTGATTCATATTTTCAAGGCGGGGCTTTTACTTCACTGGAACTGAGATTGTCTCATTGATAACACTCTGTGTATTACTAAAAGACTATATTGAAGAATGATTGTATTGTTAAGATCAATACATCAACTCATTGCAATAGCATAGGTAAAAGAGAGCAATATCATGAGCAATAATAACGACTACGATATTTCTGATTCAAAAGACTGCGAAACTTACATCAATCAATTTATTCAAGAATTCACCATTCGTTCGGCAGAAATTGGTAGGGGAACGATTATTAAGCGTGCCTTGCCGAGCCGGCAAAAACGTTTGGTCGGCGCATGGTGTTTCCTCGATCATGCTGGGCCTGTCAGTTTTCCTGCGGGTGATGGCTTAGATGTGGGGCCACATCCACATATTGGTTTGCAGACGTTTACATGGATGATTGAAGGCACCATGATGCATACGGATAGTCTGGGTTCAAAGCAACTGATTCGCCCTAAGCAAGTTAATTTGATGACTGCTGGTCGAGGAATTTCACATACCGAAGTTGCGCCAGATAGTGAAACGAAAATGCATGCGGCACAGCTATGGATTGCCTTGCCAGATGATAAGCTCAATATAGACCCTAAATTTGAACACTATCCAGAATTACCTGTGGTGAGTAAGGATCAGGTTGAGTTTACCGTTCTGGTCGGTGATTTCTTGGAAACAACATCACCTGTGCAAGTGCATACACCTTTGGTCGGAGTCGATTTAACGGCACAAGCCGATACCAAAACCCGCATTCCTTTGAATCCAAAATTTGAATATGCCTTCATGGCATTAGAGGGAACGGCTCGCGTCAATGGTCATGAACTCAATGCTGACAATATGGTGGTGTTGGAAACAGGTTTAACTGAAATTGAAGTCGAATTAACGCAAGGTCATCGGTTGTTGTTAATTGGTGGTGAACCCTTTGAATCTCCAATCCTGTTATGGTGGAATTTCGTGGGCCGTACCATGGAAGGTCTAAAACAGGCACGTGAAGACTGGATTAATCATGATGCACGTTTTGGGGAAATTCCAGATTATCAAGGTAAACGTCTAGAAGCACCGGTATTACCTGATCAAATGAGGGCGTCGAAATGAGTATTATCGCCAGCGCAACAGTCCAGACTTTAGCTGAACCTTGGAAGGGGGAGGTGAGTAGTGGTACGCATCAGTTTTTAACCGATAAACCTGAAGCATTTGGTGGGCATGATACAGGGCCAGCACCATATGATTTCCTCACTGCAAGTTTGGCCTCATGTACCATGATTACCTTACGTATGTATGCGCAGCATAAGGAAATGGATTTAGGTGAATTTTCTGTTGAAGTGGATTTTCATACCAATCGTGAGCAACAGGAGCGCATCGAGCGTCGTGTAATATTTAAACAACCTGTTTCACAAGATTTACAAGAAAAACTTCTTAATGTGTGTAGCAAAACGCCCGTCACTAAAACTTTGTTACGTAGTTTAGACATTCACACCATGATTCTTTAAGACTAAAGTGCTATTGTGCTTGGGCAAAACATAATTCTAAGCGTAACTGTGAGAGGGATTAAAACCATAGTTACGCAGCTAAAAAGCAGGCACAAAAATGATTACCTTACATTACCTACAATGCTCACGTTCGTTCCGCATATTGTGGGCGTTAGAAGAACTTGGTGTGGATTGCCAAGTTGAGTATTACCAAAGGTCAGCCAGTTACGCAGCACCAGAAAGCCTTAAACAAATTCACCCTCTCGGTAAAGCACCTATTTTGGTCGATGGGGATGATGTCATTGTTGAATCTGCTGTGATTCTAGATTATTTACAGCAGCAGTATGATCTTCAAAACAAATTCAAACCTCAACAAGTATCTGATCAACGTCAATATTCATATTGGATGCACTATGCTGAAGGTTCATTGATGCCTTTATTGGTCATGACCTTGGTGATGAATAGTGTCAGTAAACATGTGCCTTGGGTGATTCGTCCGATTGCGGAAAAAATTACCGATGGTGTTAAGGCAAGTTTTGTCCGTCCACGGGTGAAAGAACATATTTTGTATCTTGAAGATTATCTAGCAAAACATGATTATTTTGCAGGAGATTTTTCTTTTGCCGATATTCAAATGGCATTTCCATTAATTGCCATCCAAAACCGCTTACATGGTAAGTATCCGAATATTCAGGCGTTTGTACAGCGTATACAGCAACGTCCAGCCTTTCAACGAGCTGAGCAACGAACTTTACATTCTCAATGCGCATAATTTTGAGCATAAAAAAAGGGAACACATTGTTCCCTTTTTTTATGCGATCTTGTTAGCGTTTAATCACGATAGAATCAATGCCGCTATGTTGTAAGGTCTGTTGCGCTGCAAGCGCAGATTCTTGGCTGTCATAGGGTCCTGAGAAAACGCGATACCATGTTTGGCCATTTTCAACACTTTTCACTACATCTGCAGATAAACCATTCAGAATAATCTCTGCACGACGTGCATCTGCACTGTCTGGATCTGGGTAACTACGTACTTGCAGAATATAGGTGGCATGTGCTGGAGCAGTGGTTTGTTCACCTGATGCAGTATTTGCGGGATCTTCGGTTGTTGTCGTTTCAGGCTTTGGTGATTCAATAATCACGACATTGCCTTGAGGCTTGGCCTCAGGTACAGCTTGTTCTGGAATGGGTGTCACTTGCTGTTGAGGAAGTAAGTCATAAAAACGGTAGTCTTTATTGGTGTTTTCTTCTTCATAGTGTTCAGAGGTTACCTGATTTTTTGTAGGAACAGGCTGCCATGGTTGCCAAAGCATGAGCATAACGCCAGCACATAGGATCGCGAGAATTGCGACAAGCATTCCTAACCACTTCGGAATGAGTGGTTTTTTGGGCTTGTTTGGTCGTTCAGATACACCACGTTGCGTTTTTCCAAACACCAGAAATTCCTCTTGATCCTATTAGATTAGTTTTAACTTGAATCTACTTAAAAACAAAGCATTATGTTTAAAAATAATGCTTTGTTTACCATATTGTTAAACAATCACGGCTTAAGTTTACATGTGTTTAAGCTTTGATTTACTGGTTGCCGTTTTACCTTAGGCAGAGCCTTTGGTCTTGTGACGATGTGCAAAGCGTTGCTTTGCTGTTTTTTCAGCCCACCTCAAGCATAGCTTTCGGTCTTGCAGCCATGTGTGAAGCTTCGCTTCACTTTATTACATGGCTACTTCGGGCATAGCCCTCCGTCTTGCGACGATGTGCAAAGCGATGCTTTGTTGATTACATCGTCTCAGGAGCGGATACGCCGAGTAATTCTAAGCCATTGTGTAAAACTTGCTGTACATTGATTGAAAGCAATAAACGTGCTTGTGTAAGTGCTACATCATCACCCAAAACTTTATGCTCATTATACCAAGCATGGAATAGGGCAGCTAACTCTTTAAGATAGTTACCAATTTGGTGTGGTTCATAGACATTTGCCGCACGGACTAAAATATCAGGATAAGCAGCAAGCTTAGACAGAATTTCTGTTTCAGCATCAAGTTCTAAACGATTGGCTTGCTCGCGCGCTGCAACAACATCAAAACTGATCCCTGTAGTGGCTGCTTTTTCTAACATACGACAAATACGTGCATGGGCATATTGAATGTAATACACCGCATTGTCTTTGCTTTGCGAAACCGCGAGGTCTAAGTCAAAGTCGATGTGTTGTTCAGATTTACGCATCACATAGTAGAAACGTGCGGCATCATTGCCGACTTCCTTACGTAAGTCACGTAACGTCACGAACTGGCCTGAACGAGATGACATTTGTACCATCTCACCGCCACGCCACAAGCTGACAAACTGAACCAAAAGCACAGTCAATTTCTTCGAGTCATAGCCCATTGCATCAATGGCAGCTTTGACACGTGAAATATAACCGTGGTGATCTGAACCCCAAATATCAATCAGGTCAGTATAGCCGCGTTGTAATTTATTTAAGTGATAAGCAATGTCAGAGGCGAAGTAAGTGGTTTGACCATTACGACGTTTAACCACACGGTCTTTTTCATCACCAAATTCGGTTGATTTAAACCAGATGTTGCCCTCTTTTTCATAGAGGTAACCACGTTGGTCTAGAGTCTCAAGTGCTTCGTCAATTTTGTCAGTTAAAGAGTCTTCACTGAACCATTTGTCAAAGGTCACGCCAAAGTCAGCCAAGTCATCTTTAATATCATCTAAGATGGCATGTAATGCTGCTTGATGGAAAACACGGTAGTCCGCCCCCAAGTGTTGTTGGGAGTTTGCGATCAAACCATCAATGTGTTTTTCTTTGTCGCCAGAAAGCACAACTTTATTGCCTTCAGCATCAAGTTCTTCTGCGTATTGAACGTCTTCTGGTACATCTTTATAGATGTCAGCAACGGCACGAACGTGTGCATTGCCATCTTTATCAATAATTTCTTGAGCGATCTCTTTAACGTAATCGCCTTGGTAGGCATTTTTAGGGAAGACCAACTCTTGACCCGTCAATTCTAAATAACGTAAATAAGTTGAAGTCGCCAAAATATCCATTTGACGGCCTGCGTCGTTGACATAGTATTCGCGATCAACGGTTGCACCTGTTGCTTCTAATAGATTCGCAACAGTCATACCATACGCTGCGCCACGACCATGGCCGACATGCAGACTAGACGTTGGGTTTGCTGAGACAAACTCGACTTGGATCTTTTTAGCTGCGTTGGCTTGGCTACGACCGTATTCACTTTTCTGTGCTTGGATTTGGTCGAGCACAGCATAGCGTTGGTCAGCATTTAAAAAGAAGTTAATAAAACCAGGACCTGCAATCTCAGCTTTAGTAATGTCAGCGACTTCAGGCAGGGCTGCCAAGATTTTTTCAGCTAGATCGCGAGGTTTCATGCCTGCAACTTTTGAGCCGATCATGGCGATGTTTGAAGCAAAGTCTCCGTGACTTCGGTCTTTGGTACGGGTTAAATGGCTCGTGTTGGTCCAATCTGAAGGAAGTACACCTTGTTGTTGCAGGGTTTGTACCGCATGATCGAGAGCTGCTTGTATTGCCGTATTCATAGTTACCGAAAATAAATGTCGCGGAAAAACGACCAATATAGCAAATTTTATCGGCTTAAGGGGAGTGGGATTTGTGCGGAATTAACATATTCACATAAATCTTTTCTGAGTGATTGAAACCTTGGGGTGAATGCAGATGCTATGCTATTGAAAAACATAGCATCTGATGGTTTTAATCTTCTAAAATCTGTTCTAATAATTCATCGCTTGGCGCGAAGTAATAAGCACCATCAATCGCAGTGGTAAAATGCAGTAAGCGATCATGAATGCCATCACCTGTGGTGCCAAACATACGTTTCAGCATCTCATCAATAATGCTTAAATTGTTGGTGTAAGCGACAAAGAATAAGCCTTGCTCGCCTTTGCCATCACCGTAAGGCAAGCTGTGACGCAAGATTTCCATTTCCTCACCTCCATCGTCTTCAACGACTGTACGTGCCACATGTGAGTTTTCTGGTTTTACATCATCATCCAACTCAATTGACTCAAGTTTGGTACGGCCAAACACATGTTCTTGCGCATCGACTTTCAGCATTTGCCATTTTGCAAGATCATGAATATAACGTTGCGCAAAGATAAAGCTGCCATCGGCAAAGGCACCTGCTGTTTCTGGTAGTAATGCTGCTTCTGCACGGTCATCTGGAAATTGCGGATTCTCTGTTCCATCAATAAAGCCTGTCATATCACGGCCATCAAAGAAACGGAAACAAGCACGCTCATCTAGGACTTCGACTTTGTCTTGAATGCCGTTAAAAAAAGCTTGGCTCATGGCAAAACAAATATCTGCACGGGCACTGGCAAGATGAATAAATACATCCGCTGGCACCACTGGCATATTAAACGCACCCTGTTGCGGATCGAGCTGTTTAAAACCTTCAGGTGTTTGCGAATTGAGTTGTGCCCAAAGTTCGGGACCAAAAGCGATGGCTGTTTTAATCTGGTCATTCGGGTGTTGCGTGATCAAACGGTCACGTGTTGAAAGGAGAGCTTCAATCTGTTGTTTTAATTCGGCAATGGTTAAATCTTTTAAACGTAAAAGAATAAAGCGGGCGTGGTCAGAAGGTAATGGAAGAATGACAGATTGCGCAGTCATTAAAAACTCCTTAGTTATTTTTAAGGGGAAAACGATAATTGTGCCTGATGTTGGTTGGGCTGAGTAGTTTATTTAAGAAATTTTATTGCCTAAAAAATCATCGTAACTATTCAATAAAACAGTATAATTCACCTTTTATTGTTCGACGCTGTTGTTATGTCTTTGCAGATTTGGTTTGCTTTTATGTTGGCGTGCTGGGTGATTAGCATCTCGCCAGGCGCAGGAGCAATTGCGTCAATGTCGAGTGGCCTCAACTACGGCTTTCGACATGGCTATTGGAATGTCATTGGTTTACAAGTGGCATTGTTGATACAAATCCTGATTGTGGCAGCAGGTGTTGGTGTGCTGTTTGCGACCACACCTTGGGCTTTTCAGGTGGTGAAATGGTTTGGCGTCGCTTATTTGGTCTATTTGGCGTATAAGCAGTGGACTGCACCGATTCAGGCGATTGAGATTCGACAGGAACAACCTCAATCAGCGATCGCCTTAATATTGAAAGGCTTCGTGGTGAATATGAGTAATCCTAAGGCGATTGTATTTTTGTTGGCTGTTTTGCCGCAATTTCTGGATTTGAGTCGACCACAATGGCCGCAATACTTAATCATGGCAGTCACGATGGTGACGATCGACCTGATTGTCATGGCAGGCTATACCGGACTGGCTTCGAGAGTATTGAGACTGCTTCACTCACCAACACAGCAAAAATATTTAAATCGTGGTTTTGCGGTGATGTTTAGTGGTGCAGCACTTTTATTAAGTGCGATTCAACAGTCAAGCTGACTGCCTGATTTAGGCAGATTGAGCTTGGCTTTTGAGTTTTTGCGTGATGAAAATGGCGGCAAAGCAAAGTGCCATACACAGAACAATACTTAAGCCTGTAGAGATATTCAGTGCAGCACTCGACCATAGACCAACTGTAACACCGAGCTGTGCCAACACAAATGCCCAAACCACCATTTGTTTTGGTGAGTGCGCCAATAAGCGTGCACTCAGGGCTGGAATCACTAGTAAAGCACCCATCAATAATGAACCGACCGCACGTAACGCCAATACGGTAAATAATGCTAATAACAACATGAAGATTAAACGTTGCCAGTTGGCACTCACGCCTTCACTCATGGCGATATCTGGATCAATCGCAATTTGAATCTGCGCTGACCACGAACGATAGAGTACGATTAATGCACCTGCGATCACCACGGCAAACATCGGTAAATCAGCCCATTCGATACTGAGTAAATCACCGAATAAATAGCTAAGCAATTCAGGACGCAAACTTGGTACTTGCTGAATCAGTAGCAGACCAGAGCAGAGTAGGGTGGCAGAGCTTAAAGCGAGTAATGCATCATTGGGTAGGCGTGAATCGTGCAAAACCCACAGCAGAGCAACCAACAACAGTGCAAGGCAAGCGACACCCAGCCAAAAAGGTAAATTCAGAATCCCTGCAACTGCGACACCGAGTAAGGTGCCGTGTGCCATGGTGTCGGCAAAAAAAGACATTCTGCGCCAAAGCATCAAGCAGCCGAGAGGAGCCGTTAGAAAAACCAGTAATGACCCCATGATCCAAGCAGGGAGGAGGAGTTGTAACCATTCCATCATGGCTTAGACCTTTGGCTCAGGGTGAATATGTGGGCGTGGATCGTGCGAACACGGTTCGGCATGATCACTATGACCACAGTGATTGTGATGATGCTGATAGAACATACGTTGGGTGCCAAAAATCGCTTGGTATTCTGGATGCTGTTGAATGCTTTCAGGCAAACCACTACAGCAAATATGTTTATTCAGGCAGACCACGCGATGTGTACCTTGCATCACCCATTGTAGGTCATGTGACACCATCAACACAGCACAGCCATAGCGTTCAGGCAAACTACGTACATATTCATAAAGCTCAGCTTCGGACTGAATATCCAAGCCTTGCATCGGTTCATCCAGTACTAAAATATCTGGTTGACGTAATAATGCACGTGCAAGTAGAACGCGTTGACGTTCACCACCTGAGAGTTGCTGTACTTTGGATGACTGTAATTTTTGAATGCCTGTGTCACGAATAATCTCTTCGCGTAAAGCCTTTTCGCAGACTTCTAGATCAAGTAAATCTTGTACACGTAAAGGGAGGCTCGCGGAAGGGTTAAACTTCTGCGGAACATAGGCCATTTTTAATTTTTTAGAAAAGTGAACTTTGCCTTTATTCGGCGGCATGATACCCAATAGCACTTTGATTAATGTAGATTTGCCTGCGCCATTGGGACCAATCAACGTCACAATTTCTTTTGCCTGCAAAGCAAAATCTACATTTCTTAAAATATCCAGCTCATCACGACGAACAGAGATACTCTCCAGTTGAATAAGTGGAGGACTTACTGGCGTGTGCTGCACTGATGACATTTTCCAGAGATTTCAATAATGCTATGTTGCGCTAAAAACTGGTCTGATGATGCAAGTTGATCGAGTTGCTGGATCAAACCTTGTGCTGATGCTTCTTTTACAGAGTGACATTCCGTACAAATCAGAAAAGCCGCTTGATGACCTTCACGTGGATGGCAGCAAGGTATATAGGCATTAATAGACGTAAGTCTGTGGATTAAGCCTTTTTCTAATAAAAAGTCTAAAGTACGGTATACCGTAGGAGGCGCAGCAGGGCGGTCTGCTTGGCCTTTAATTTTAGCCAATAAATCATAAGCACCCATCGGTGCAGATGCATTTAAAATGAGTTCAAGGACTTCTTTACGTAAAGGTGTCAGACGAGCGCCAGTCGCAGTACATAAAATTTCTGCTTCGGCAAGGCGTGCTTTAATATCGTGATGACCGTGAACACCATGTAAAGCATTGTCATGTTCATGTGAACAAGAACTCATAGATTGACCTCATTGTTTTTGTAGAGCCTATTGAATTTTCACTGACATGAAGAGTCTGAATAGTGTCGCAATAGCCCCGCTATCATAACATGCAATTTAGGATAACTATCTATATAAGTGAAATGCACGACGGATAGTGCAGCGAATCTAAAAATAGACATAGGCATTTTTCAACTTTTGTTATATTATAACATGCTTCGCTAAATTGAGTAATGTTGTGATGTCTCGCCTATTTGTTTTGGTCTTGTTTTCGATGTTAAGCACATGGGGCTGGACACAAAGCTTGGTGGTTTCAACACACCCAATTTATCTGATTGCCAAAGAAGTAACAGACGGCGTAGAAGAACCGATCCTGTTATTAAAAGATCAAAGTGGTCATGATGTACAACTCACACCAGCTCACCGTAAGGCGATTCAAGATGCCTCTTTGGTAATTTGGCTTGGGAAAGCACATGAGGCACCGCTTGAAAAGATGCTAAATCAGAATCGCAAAGCAATCGCACTATTGGATTCAGGTATTTTAACGACTTTACCACTGCGTAATTTGCGTGGTGCATCTATGGCGAACACGGTTGATAGCCATGTTTGGTTAGATCCAAATAATGCGGTGCGTATCGCCTTCTTTATTGCAACTTTGCGTTCACAGCAATATCCAGAAAATAAAGCCAAATATATGGCCAATGCGAAAGAGTTTTCGCAACAAATGCTGCAAGCCTCACAACAGTATGAAAGCTCAAACAAAGCAAAGAACTACTGGTCTTATCATGATGCCTATCAATACCTAGAAAGAGCATTGAACCTGAAATTTGCAGGTGCATTGACCGATGATCCACATATCGCACCGACGGCAGCTCAAATTAAGTACTTAAGAGACAATCGTCCACAAAATAAAATGTGCTTATTGGCCGAAACGACAGCAAGTGCCAGTCAGTACCAAAAAATGAACCCAGTAGTTTTTCAGTCGGTCGATGAAAGCATGCGTGGCGAAGACAATTTTGTAACAGCGTGGAAAAAATTGGCTTTAAAAACTGATAAATGCGTAATAAGTGCACAAAATTGATCAAAAAAATAAAAATCAATTGACTCTAGCGTCAAAAAATATGGTAACGAAAAAACCAGACTTAAGTCGAGAAAAGATTGCATGTTCAGGGGTGTAACTCTATAATGCCTGCGATTCGAAACGATCATGATTAAAACTTGTCAAGCAGTTCTGCTGTAAGTGGGTAAAAAATGAGCCAAACTAGTCGCATGATTGACCGACGATTAGCAAAAGCTTTGGTCTTCTTACAAGCATGTATGATTCCTATTGCAGCTTTGCTTGCATGGGCAATAAAAGATACAACTGCTGCTTTGAGTGCTGCGCTTGGGGCTTTGGTATGTTGGTTGGCACATTGTTATTTTGCTTGGCAGTCGTTTAGAACGGCAGGCGCAAGAGCATCAAAACAAGTCATGCTGAATATGTACCGAGGAATGCTCGGTAAGTTTGCGATTGTGATTGTGGGTTTTATATTAATTTTGAGCAATGTTAAACCGTTGTCACCGGTTGCGTTGTTTTGTGGATTTATTCTCGTACAAGCGATGTCGTGGGTCGCGCCATTTTGGGTGGCACGACTACAAAAACGAGGGTAAAGCACATTTTGAGATTTTTGGAAGTAGAGGCGGAATCATTGCCATCCGCATGATTCGTTTCTCTTCTTTTTAATGATTGACATTGACCAGGTGTGATTTATGGCTGCTGAAGAACATGCCCTGACTTCGACCGAGTATATCAAGCATCACTTGACCAATATGACCTATGGCAAAATGCCTGATGGTACATGGAAATTGGCTGAGACTGCTGAAGAAGCTCATTCGATGGGGTTCACTGCAATTCACTTGGATTCAATGGGTTGGTCTATCGGACTTGGTGTGATTTTCTGTTTGTTGTTTTGGACAGTTGCGAGAGCTGCGAATGCAGGTGTTCCAACTAAATTCCAATCAGCGATTGAAATGATTATCGAGTTTGTTGACTCAAGTGTTCGTGATACTTTCCACGGCAAATCACGTTTAATTGCACCATTGGCATTAACCATTTTCGTGTGGATTTTCCTCATGAACGCAATGGACTTAATCCCTGTTGACTGGATCCCGTATACAGCTCAATTGATTGGCGCAAACGTATTTGGTATGGACCCTCACCACGTTTACTTCAAAGTTGTTCCATCTACTGACCCGAACATTACCCTTGGTATGTCGTTGTCTGTATTTGTTTTAATTTTGTTCTATAGTATTCGTGAAAAAGGGATCGGCGGTTTCGTCGGTGAATTGGCACTTAACCCATTCAACCCAAGTAACAAATTTGCAAAAGCGTTATTGATTCCAGTGAACTTAATTTTGGAATTAGTAACTTTCCTTGCTCGTCCAGTTTCGTTAGCTCTACGACTGTTCGGTAACATGTATGCGGGTGAGTTGATCTTCATCTTGATCGCATTATTGCCGTTCTGGATCCAGTGGGCGTTATCTGTGCCTTGGGCTATTTTCCACATTCTTGTAATCACGCTGCAAGCATTTATCTTTATGATGCTGACCATCGTTTACTTGAGCATGGCAAGCGAAAAGCATTAATGGTATTGCCTGACTATCACCTGATCGTTGGGCTTAAATTTTAGTTTAATTTGGTAATAACCTAACCTCTGAGGAATTTTTCATGGAACTCACTTTAGGTCTAGTTGCAATTGCATCTGCTATCTTGATCGCTTTCGGTGCTTTAGGTACTGCGATTGGTTTTGGTCTTTTAGGCGGTCGCTTCTTAGAAGCTGTTGCTCGTCAACCAGAATTGGCTCCACAACTTCAAACTCGTATGTTCTTAATTGCGGGTCTTCTTGATGCTGTGCCTATGATCGGTGTTGGTATTGGCTTGTTCTTCATCTTCGCTAATCCATTTGTAGGTTAATAGCTTAATTCCTAAATCCACATATTGAGGAATAGCGAAATGAATATCAACCTCACATTGATTGGCCAAGCAATTGCATTTGCGATCTTTGTCGCATTCTGCATGAAGTTTGTATGGCCTCCACTAATCAATGCGATTAGTGAGCGTCAGCGTAAAATCGCTGATGGCTTAAACGCTGCTGAAAAAGCAAAGGCTGACCTTGCTGATGCGCAAGCACAAGTAAAGGCAGAATTAGACGCAGCAAAAGCACAAGCGGCTCAATTGATCGAACAAGCGAACCGTCGTTCAGCACAATTGATCGAAGAAGCGCGTACCCAAGCATCTGCTGAAGGTGAGCGTATTCGTCAACAGGCGAAAGAAACTGTTGATCAAGACATCAATTCTGCTCGCGAAGAATTACGTCAACAAGTTGCTGCTTTGGCAGTTGCTGGTGCAGAAAAAATTCTGAACCAACAAGTTGACGCAGAAGCTCATAATGCCATGCTGAATCAGCTGGCTGCTAAACTTTAAGCGAGGCGAATATGGCTGAACTCTTGACGTTAGCACGCCCGTATGCCAAAGCAGCATTTGCTTATGCTTCTGAGCAAGGTGCAACTGACAATTGGTCAAATGCGTTACAACTGCTCAGTGCTGCGGTGCAAGATGAAGCATTTTCCGCTTATTTAAATCGCCCTGAGCTGACTCCTGCGGAACAAGTAGCTCTTTTTGCCAAGGTTTTAGGTGAAGATCAAACTGCATCAGTGTCTAACTTTTTGACATTGCTTGCAGATAACGATCGTCTAGTTTTATTGCCTGAAATCGCAGCAGAATATGAACTACTTAAATCGCAGAACAACAACACATTGGAAGTAGAGATTGAATCTGCTTTCCCAATGGATGCGACACAAGAGCATATTTTAGCTCATGCGCTTGAAAAACGTTTTAACAGAACAGTTCATGTCACTGTTAACGTTAATCCAGCGTTGATCGCAGGTGTTGTGATTCGTGCAGGCGACCAAGTGATAGATGACTCTGCGCTTAACAAGCTTGAAAAAATGCGGACTCGTCTTCTTGCGTAATAGCAAAAAGACTGAACTTAAAAAAGATTGAGGAATAGCGCAATGCAACAACTGAATCCATCCGAGATCAGTGCGCTCATTAAACAGCGTATCGGCGATCTGGACACCAGCGCGACCGCGAAGAATGAAGGTACCATCGTCATGGTATCTGACGGTATCGTGCGCATTCACGGTCTTGCAGATGCAATGTACGGTGAAATGATCGAATTCGACGGCGGCTTATTTGGTATGGCACTGAACCTAGAACAGGATTCAGTGGGTGCCGTTGTTTTAGGTAACTACCTAAGCCTTCAAGAAGGTCAAAAAGCTCGTTGTACAGGTCGTGTATTAGAAGTTCCGGTTGGTCCTGAACTTCTTGGCCGTGTCGTAGACGCTTTGGGTAACCCAATTGATGGTAAAGGCCCAATTGATGCAAAATTAACTGATGCTGTTGAAAAAGTAGCACCAGGTGTAATTTGGCGTCAGTCTGTCGACGAACCTGTTCAAACTGGTTATAAATCAGTTGATACCATGATCCCTGTAGGTCGTGGTCAGCGTGAGTTGATTATTGGTGACCGTCAAACTGGTAAAACAGCAATGGCGATCGATGCGATCATCGCTCAGAAACATTCTGGCATTAAATGTGTATACGTTGCGATTGGTCAAAAACAATCAACAATTGCAAACGTGGTACGTAAGCTAGAAGAAACTGGCGCTATGGCGTATACAACTGTTGTCGCAGCTGCGGCCGCTGATCCTGCAGCAATGCAGTATTTAGCTCCGTACTCAGGCTGTACAATGGGCGAATACTTCCGTGATCGTGGTGAAGACGCGTTGATCATTTATGATGATTTGTCTAAGCAAGCTGTTGCTTACCGTCAAATTTCATTACTTTTACGTCGTCCACCAGGTCGTGAAGCGTATCCAGGTGACGTATTCTATCTTCACTCGCGTCTTCTTGAACGTGCTTCGCGCGTTTCAGCTGATTATGTTGAGAAATTCACGAACGGTGCAGTAACTGGTCAAACTGGTTCTTTAACTGCGTTACCGATCATTGAAACTCAAGCTGGTGACGTATCTGCATTCGTACCAACCAACGTAATTTCGATTACTGACGGTCAGATCTTCTTAGAAACATCATTATTCAACGCAGGTATTCGTCCTGCTGTGAACGCGGGTATCTCTGTATCACGTGTTGGTGGTTCTGCTCAAACGAAGATCATCAAAAAATTGTCTGGTGGTATCCGTACTGCTTTAGCACAATACCGTGAATTGGCTGCGTTTGCTCAGTTCGCTTCTGATCTTGATGAAGCAACTCGTAAGCAACTTGAGCATGGTCAACGTGTAACTGAGTTAATGAAGCAAAAACAATATGCTCCTTACTCAATTGCTGACCAAGCTGTTTCTGTTTATGCATCTAACGAAGGCTATATGGCTGACGTAGAAGTGAAGAAAATCGTAGACTTTGATGCTGCGTTAATTTCTTACTTCCGTTCTGAACAAGCTGCGTTAATGCAACAGATCGATGAAACTGGTGATTACAACAAAGACATCGAAGCAGCAATCAAATCAGGTATTGAAAGCTTCAAAGCGACTCAAACTTACTAATTTTAGCAATAGCTAAAACTTTAGTTAAGTTTGGTTCACGGATCAACCTTCGGAAGCTCGCAAGAGCTTTCGAATACTAGGTTAAGCGTATGGCAAATTTAAAAGAAATTCGCGCCAAAGTAGCTAGTATCAAGAGCACGCAAAAGATTACTCGCGCGATGCAAATGGTAGCTGCTTCTAAAATGCGTCGTGCGCAAGAGCGCATGGCTCAGGGCCGTCCGTATGCCGATAATATGCGCCGTGTAATTGCTCACTTGGTACAAGCAAACCCTGAATACAAACACCGTTATATGGTTGAACGCCCAGTTAAGCGCGTTGGCTATATCGTAGTGTCTTCAGATCGTGGTTTGGCAGGTGGCTTGAACATTAACTTGTTCAAGAAAGTTGTGCAGCATGTCAAAGCACAGCAAGAGCAGTCAATTGAAGTTGAATTTGCTTTGATTGGTCAAAAAGCGGTTTCGTTTTTTAAGAATTACGGCGGTAAAGTGCTCGGTGTGACCACTCAATTGGGTGATACACCAAGTTTGGAACAGTTAACGGGCTCAGTGCAAATTATGCTTGATGCATTTGATAAGGGCGAATTAGATCGTATCTACCTCGTATCAAATGGCTTCATCAATGCAATGACGCAACAGCCTAAAGTAGAACAACTCGTTCCTTTAGCACCAGCAGAAGAGAGTGATGACCTTAACCGTACTTATGGTTGGGATTACCTCTATGAACCAGAAGCAGAAGAATTGTTAAATGGTTTGTTGGTCCGCTATATCGAGTCTATGGTTTATCAAGGTGTGATTGAAAACATCGCCTGTGAGCAATCTGCACGTATGGTCGCTATGAAAGCAGCGACTGACAATGCAGGCGATCTCATCAAGAGCCTACAACTCATTTATAACAAGCTGCGTCAAGCCGCGATTACTCAGGAAATTTCCGAGATCGTTGGTGGTGCCGCTGCCGTTTAACATTATTTTTGAATTGAGGAGACAGCAATGAGTAGCGGTCGTATCATTCAGATCATCGGCGCGGTTATCGACGTCGAGTTTGAACGTAATAGCGTTCCTAAGATCTATGAAGCTCTCCAAGTTGATGGTACTGAAACGACTTTGGAAGTTCAGCAACAGCTTGGTGATGGTGTAGTTCGTACTATCGCAATGGGTTCTACTGAAGGACTTAAACGCGGTCTTAACGTGACTAGCACTGGCGCACCGATTTCTGTTCCAGTGGGCCCAGCTACGCTTGGTCGTATTATGGACGTTTTGGGTCGCCCAATTGATGAAGCGGGTCCTGTAGCGACTGAAGAGCGTTTGCCGATTCACCGTCAAGCACCTTCTTATGCTGAGCAAGCAGCTTCTACTGATCTTTTAGAAACTGGTATCAAAGTCATCGACTTACTTTGCCCGTTTGCGAAAGGTGGTAAAGTTGGTTTATTCGGTGGTGCGGGTGTTGGTAAAACCGTTAACATGATGGAGTTGATCAACAACATCGCGAAAGCACACTCAGGTTTATCTGTGTTTGCTGGTGTTGGTGAGCGTACTCGTGAAGGTAACGACTTCTATCACGAAATGAAAGATTCTAACGTTCTTGACAAAGTAGCAATGGTCTACGGTCAGATGAATGAGCCACCAGGTAACCGTTTACGCGTAGCGTTGACTGGTTTGACTATGGCTGAATATTTCCGTGATCAAAAAGACGAAAACGGTAAAGGTCGTGACGTATTATTATTCGTCGACAACATCTACCGTTATACACTTGCGGGTACTGAAGTATCAGCATTGTTAGGTCGTATGCCATCTGCAGTAGGTTACCAACCAACACTTGCAGAGGAAATGGGTGTTCTTCAAGAGCGTATTACGTCTACTAAGTCTGGTTCGATCACTTCGATCCAAGCAGTATACGTACCTGCCGATGACTTAACAGATCCATCGCCTGCGACAACGTTTGCTCACTTAGATGCTACAGTTGTATTGAGCCGTGACATCGCATCTTCTGGTATTTATCCAGCGATCGATCCACTTGACTCAACTTCACGTCAGTTAGATCCATTGGTTGTTGGTGCTGAGCATTATGAAATTGCACGTTCTGTACAGAACGTATTGCAACGTTATAAAGAGCTTAAAGACATCATCGCAATCTTGGGTATGGATGAGTTAGCAGAAGAAGACAAATTGGTTGTTTACCGTGCGCGTAAAATCCAACGTTTCTTCTCTCAACCTTTCCACGTAGCTGAAGTGTTTACTGGTGCTCCTGGTAAATTAGTACCGCTTAAAGAAACGATTCGTGGCTTTAAAGGTCTATTAGCTGGTGAATACGATCACATCCCAGAACAAGCGTTCTATATGGTTGGTGGTATTGACGAAGTGATTGCTAAAGCAGAGAAACTTTAATTAGCAACTCTAATTTAGGAGGTTCTCATGGCGACTATGCAATGTGATGTCGTAAGTGTTAAAGAGTCAATTTACTCTGGTACAGTAACGATGTTAATCGCTAAAGGCGCGGGTGGTGAGCTTGGTATTTTGCCAGGACATGCGCCACTTGTAACTTTGCTCCAACCGGGTCCGATTCGTGTTCAGTTGGAAAATGGTACAGAAGAAATTGTTTATGTATCAGGCGGTGTGTTAGAAGTTCAACCTCACGTTGTTACGGTTCTTGCAGATACTGCAATCCGTGCTGACAACTTGGATGAAGCTGCAATTATGGAAGCTCGTAAACAAGCTGAACAATTGTTAGCAAATCAAAAGAGTGATTTGGACTCAGCTGCTGCTCTCGCTGCGCTTGCAGAAACTGCTGCTCAGCTTGAAACGATCCGTAAGATGAAGAACCGCGCACTGTAATTTGCAGGTTTGACATTCAAAAAAAGCCACCGAAAGGTGGCTTTTTTTATGGGAAGAAAAAGTTTAAATGTGTTTAAATAGTTCTCATTATCATATAAATTTGTTGGGCTTATTTATATTATTGTAAAGCCCAAGGAAACTTAAAAATGCAATTTAAAATCGTTCTTCCACTTATTATTTCAAGTCTGTTTGTTGGCTGTGCCTCTGTTCCAAAAGCCAACCCACAACTTTCGCAGCAAGCAAAACAGTTATCCAATCCTGCTGATGGAAATGCCGCGATTTATGTTTATCGTTCAAATAGCGTGGTTGGTGGAGCAATTAAGAAAGATGTCTGGGTGGATGGAGAGTGCTTGGGTGAGACTGCACGTGGCACATTTTTCTTAAAAGAAGTTACTGGTAATCAAGAGCATACGATTTCTACTGAATCTGAATTTTCGCCAAACCATTTGGTCCTTAAGACCGAAGCGGGCAAGCGCTATTTTATCCAACAATTTATTAAACCAGGCGTATTTGTCGGTGGGGCAAATTTAAAACAAGTCGATACGACAACAGGTGAAAAGGCTGTGGGTGAGTATCAACTCGCACAGTCTGGTAAATGCAGTAAGGCGACAATTTCACTTGATAAGAAATAAGAGAAAGCCACCGAAAGGTGGCTTTTTATATAAAGAATAAATAGAGCATCAAGTTTGAATCATTGCGACAAGAACCAATAATATTAACTTGTAGGCTGTTCAGATTCAGCCTTATTTCCCAACACTAAGGTTGCCAGTTTCACCATATCCATTTGAATTGTATTAAATTGCTTTTCTATCTTGGCAAAATCAATTTTTGAAAGATCGGTTTGACCATGCAATAGTGGCATATTCAGCAACTGTTGATTTGCACTCAATAAGCTTTGGCGAATTTGATCTACTTCCGTACTCTTTAAGTTGAGTGCCAGCAAGGCATCATGTAAACCATTCAATTCTTGGCTTAAAGCACCTGTTGTCTGTTGCAGGCTTTGAACATTTTTATCTTGAATCGCTTGTTCAAGATTGCTTTGTGATTGCTTAAGCAGCGTGACGTAGTCATCAGTCTCGATTTGCAACTTGGCAATATCACGGGCGATGTTCAACATATTGCCACGACTTAAGGGTTGGGTGTCTTGAGTGACTGTTGTTACGCTTTCTTCATTTTCAGAAGCTGTGTCTGTCTGTTCAAATGTAGTTGTTTGCTCAGTTTGTTCATTCTCTTGAGGGGCTTGGTCGCAACCAGTGAGCGTTAATGCCGCCGCAAGTGTAGATACAGAGAGAATGGCTTTGAGGGATAGATTTTCCATCATGGCTGAACGACACCAGATTATAAGAAGATGGTCACTATAATCAGAAAGTGTGGAGAAAGAAGTGATTTTTGCAATTCAGCAACAGTTTGATGGAAATAGAGAGATGAAGGGCTTTTTAAGTTTTGAATAGAAAAGAGCAGATTAAATGCTCTTTTCTATTTATATCTAAAAATTATTTCGCTAATTCTGCTTCAATTGCGCTGACAATACGCTCGTCATCTGCAGTAATATCTGGTGCAAAACGAGCAACAATTTCACCGTTCTTATTTACTAAGAATTTTTCAAAATTCCATAACACTTCTGGTGGATTGTTTGGCGTTAAACCATAATCGACTAAGTCTTTCCACCATGGACCTTCACCTTGACGCTCTGGAATTGCTTGGGTCAGGGTTTGATATAAAGCGTGTTTATCCTCACCCGCAACAGAGATTTTTGCGAACAGAGGGAAGTGCACATCATAGTTCAGTGAGCAGAACTGTTGGATTTCATCATTTGATCCTGGCTCTTGTTCCAAGAAATTATTCGCAGGAAAACCAAGAATTTCTAAACCTTGATCTTTTTTGGCTTGATACAGTTTTTCCAGACCTTCGTATTGTGGTGTTAAACCACATTTTGATGCAACGTTGACGATCAACAGGACTTTGCCTTGATATTGATCTAGATCGACTGCTTGACCTTTGATGTCTTTAACTGGAATGTGATAAACCGATTGGCTCATGGAATACGTCCTAATTTGTTGTTGTGACAATACCCGTTTGTTTTAACTGCTATTGCCGCATAGTGCAATGCTCTTGATATGAATCCATACAAATAATCAGAAAAACCAAGCCTTTATTTTAGAGAGAGGCATTTTTAAGTTGAATGGGGGTTTGTCCCGTATAGCGCTTAAAGAACTCAATAAAGCTGGAACTGTGGTGATAGCCTAAAGCAAAGGCCAACTGTTTAATGGTCATCCCTTGGCGAATTTGATTGATGGCAAAAATAATCTTGGCACGATTGCGCCATTCTGACAGCGACAGTTGTAACTCTTGCTGGCTCAGACGAAGCACGTGCCGCTCGCTCACCGTAAAGTTCTGTAATACCTGTTGTAGACTGCTATTAAATAATTCAGGATCAGACAGCTTTTCTAGGATTGGCGACAAAATGGGATGGCTACTTTGCGGTAAGTAATGTGAATAAGCAGGCGCTTGTTTGAGCTGATCGAACAGCACTTGTAGCAGGTGTTCGAGATATTCAGGGGGGGCAGCTTGTTTTTGTTGCTCTAAGATTTGTAGTACCAATGCCCGAAAGAAAGGCTCGATACTAAAACAACGACAAGTATTCCCTAAAAAATCACCAAACTTCGGATGTAGGCGGATACAGATATAATGAATTTCATGCTCAACAGGGAGTGATTGATGTTCGGTTCGTGAGGGTAACCACAATCCATAACTCGGTGGTGATAGGTAGTATTGACCTTCAATATCAAACTCTAAAGTTCCATTCAAACTGAAATTGAAATCACCCCAAAGTGAAGAATGAGGTGTGACAATATCGTCTTTTTGATACAGAAATTCATGCACTTCTATACCGTGTAAAAAGGGAAATTGTTCAGCAACATCATGCTTCATTTGAGGGGCTCATTTTAGTTTTCGTAAGTCACTTTAGGATTGTTTAGACCTTTGGCTAAAGTAAAAATACTAATCAAAGCTAAGGCAACAAAACTAATTACACCATAAATTAAGATATTTTCATTGAAATGATCAACCACATAACCACCGAGTAGTGAACCTGTGGCAATCATGACTTGAAACATGCCGACGAACAAAGGCATACCTTTTTCCACGGCATGAGGAGCATGCACAAACATCCAGATATTGGCTGAGGTAGGGAAAGCACCGAAAGCAAAACCCCATAAGGCGGTCAGTACAATGGCACCAAACTCATGAACTGCAAAGATTGGGAAGCCAAAGAAGACGATTGCAAAACAGATCCCGACAAAGGCAAGGGTATAGCGCACATTTAAATTGCCACTATAGCCTGCAAAGGCATTACCAAAAATACCTGCAATGCCATAAAGCAGAAGCAATGAGCTAATGGTGGTTCCGTTAAAACCTGCAATATTTTTAAAGAAGGGTGCCAAGTAACTATAGGCACAGAAGTGAGCAAGACCAATCAGTAACACGATCAACATGCCGCTACGTGCTTTAGGGGTACGCAATAATGCAGGTAGGTCGCGTAAATGAATGGCAGACTCAGGTTTCAGTTTAGGCAAGAAAATCACTTGTAGAACCAAAACCAGCAGTCCAATCACCGCAGTAATGCCGAATGCACTTCGCCAGCCATAGAATTCACTCAGCCATGTTCCGATTGGAACGCCTAGCACAGTTGCAAAAGTAACACCTGCCATCACAATTGCAGTGGCTTTGGCGATAGGTAAATGGGGTGGTGCAAGCTTGCCACTGAGCGCGATTGCGGTTGCCCAGAAGCCGCCAATTGAAATTCCGAGTACCAAACGACTGAGCAATAACACATTGAAGTTATCGGCAAATGCCGTAATGGTGTTGGCTATGACCATAATTGCGGTCAGTAAGATCAATACATAACGACGATCAAGCTGTTTGACCCAAATGGGTAATAGCGGTGCAGCAATTGCTGCCATTACACCAGGCAAGGTAATGATTAAACCTGCAGTCCCGACGGAAATATTTAAGTCCGCTGCGACACTATTCAGTACGCCTACAGGCAAGAATTCGCTGGTCACCAATGCAAAAGCACCAATAGCGACAGCTAAAATTGCATACCAACTACCTTGCGTGGTTTCAATGGGTCGTGCATCTGAGGAAGTGGATTGTTCCATGTGAATGTCCTTATTTGTCAGTAAGATGACAAAAGGTTTATGAAAAATGAAGTTTTTATAACGATCGATATAAAATAAAATAGTAGATAAATGCAAGGTCGTCAATTAATTTAATAGTGATCGTTATAAAAATATTTGTAAGGCTTATGATAAATATGCATAGTTTGGGAAAGTTACGCGCAAATGGAAATGAACCAATAGGGTCGCCTTAACAGGTTGTGTAGAGGCGACTAGTCATGATGCGGATAGAAGAAATATCTAAGCAGGGGGACTCAGTATGATCTCTGCTTTTATCCTTGCTTTTGATAATGGATTTTAGGGTTGTTCAGACCTCGTGCTAGTGTAAAAATCAATACCAAAGAGCAGAGGACCAATGGCAACATAGCGAAAAATAAAACCGTACCATTAAAATAATCAACGATAATGCCGCCAAACATACTGCCTAACGCAATCAAGATTAAAAAGGTCAAAGTCACCATTGGCATACCTTTTTCAACGGCTTCAGGCGCATGTGTAAACATCCAGATGTTGACTGCGGTTGGGATAATGCCATAAGCGAAGCCCCATAAAGCAGTCAAGATGATTGCTGAGATGACATGTGCGCCAGACAGTGGTAAGCACAGAAAGGCAAAGAAGAAGGTGATACCACTGACTGCAAAGGTATAACGGATATTCTTCTGCCCCAGATAGCCAGCAAAAATATTGCCAAAAATTCCTGCAATACCATAGACCAGCAGTAAACGACTAATCAGGCCATCAGAGAAGTCCAATTGATGCTTAAAAAAGGCAGAAAAATAACTATAAGCCGCAAAATGTGCAAAGCCCATAAAAATAAAGATGATCAGACCTTTACGCGCTGCAGGATGTTGTAAAAGGATCGGAAGTTCTTTCCAACGCAATGAAGAGGCGGGTTTGAGTTGAGGTAGATACAGATACTGGAAGATAAACAGTAACACGCCCATCAATGAAATTGCGGTGAAAGAAGTCTGCCAACCATTATACTGAGCCAACCATGTGCCCATCGGGACACCCAATACACTGGCCAAGGTCACTCCGAAAGCCACCCAAGCCGTTGCCTTGGCAATCGGTAAATGGGGCGGTGCAAGGCGACCACTTAAAGCAACTGCAGTGGCCCAGAATCCGCCAACGGCAACGCCCAGAATGATACGTCCGACTAACAGCAGGATAAAGTTAGGCGCAAATGCGGTGAGAAGATTGGCAATAATCATTAACAGGGTGAGCATCAGTAACAGAGTTCGTCGATCTAGTGTCTTCGCCGAAATTGGAATCAGCACTGCAGCAAACATACCGACGATTGCGGTCAATGAAACGGTTAGACCTGCTGTTCCAACCGAGACTTGAAAGTCCCGTGCGATGTCATTGAGTACACCAATCGCAAGAAACTCACCTGTGACCAAGGCAAAAGCGCTGAAGGTAACGGAGAGTAATGCGAGCCAGTTCCCTTGTGAGGGGTTCGACTCCAGCGAGCTGATGTCAGTTGCAGATGGGTTTTCCATAAAAATTCCCTTTATTGTTAGTTAGATAACAATAAAATTGAAAAATAGTAATTTTTTATAACGATCGATATAAAATAAAATAGTTGATTAATGTTGCTGCGTCAATTAATTTGATAGTGATCGTTATGAAAATATCTGTGACCGTTATGACAAATGCACCTGATCCCCTGCCAACACCATGTGATGACAGCTTGAAAAAAAAGCGCGGCCGTCCAAAGTGCTTTGACGAGCAGCAGGCTTTGGAAAAAGCCATGTTGTTATTTTGGGAGCATGGTTATGAAGCCACATCGATCAGTGATTTAACACAAGCACTAGAGCTGACTGCACCGAGCTTATATAGTAGCTTTGGTGATAAAGCTGGGTTGTTTTATAAATGCATCGATTATTATTTGGCACATGAAGCTTGTCCGATTGTTCCTATTTTTTTAGAAGCCAAAACCGCCAAAGTTGCATTTGAGCTTTATTTATATGACAACGTTAAACGTTTGGCTCAACCCAATAAACCTGCAGGTTGTATGTTGGTTGTTGCGACTATGAGTTGTTCTGACAATGCGCAGGCGGTGCAACACAATATTCTGGAAAAACGTTTGCAGACCAAGCAAAAACTGTTTGAGCGTTTAGAGCAGGGAGTTGCCAACGGGGATTTGCCAGCAACAGCGCCTTTACAGGAAATGACAGACTTCTATGCAACGGTTGTGCAGGGGCTAACGATTCAAGCACGAGATGGGGCGACTGTTGAACAACTGCATAAGGTGGTTGAACACGCGATGCGCGCATGGGAGCTGTTCTAAGCAGTGATGTCGTGACTGCGATATAAATGTCTGAAATACGATATTTCAATTATTTTGGACATCTTCCACAATACTCCCATTGCTGAGATATGGTGAGAAAATGATGGGTCAGTTAAGTAAGTACCAAAAATGGGCCTTCGTATTGCCCTTGATTGCGGTTTTGATTTGGTCGTTGAATATTGCTGTGACACGCTATGTGGCGGACTATATTTCGCCTGTAAGTATCAGTTTTTATCGTTGGTTTGTTGCTTTTATTATTTTGACACCGTTTATGTTGCCGAAAGTATGGCGACAACGCGCTGTTATTCGTCCATTGATTCCTAAATTAGCCGTACTCAGTGCTTTTGGTATGGTGTTGTACCAAGGTTTATCTTATACCGCTGCTCACTATACGACTGCGACCAATATGGGCATTGTGAATGCCTTTGTCCCGATCTTTACTATCTTTATCTCTTTTTTTATTTTAAAAGATGCACCGAATCGGTTTGCTATTTTTGGCAGTCTCTTATCTTTTGCAGGCTTGATTTATGTGATGAGTCAAGGTCACCTCTCAAACCTATTTGATCAAGGTGGGCATTGGGGCGATGCAGTCATGGTATTGGCTGTGGGTTTCTATGCGTTTTATGGCGTGTTTTTGAAAAAATGGCAGCTACAGCTTCCTTTATTAAGCAGCTTGTATGTACAAATTGGTTTTGCGCTGCTGTATCACATCCCATTCTTGCTCTGGTTTGGCTTGGATGGGATTAATGCTCAGAATGCAGCGAGTGTTCTCTATGCGGGCATGTTCCCTTCATTAATTGCACCGTTATTATGGATGATCGCAGTACAGGCGATTGGTCCAAATCGCACCAGTATTTTCATGAATTTAATGCCAGTATTCACAGCGATTATTGCCAGTTTCTGGTTGTCAGAGCACTGGACGATTTATCATAGCATTGGCGGTCTGATGATCTTGATGGGGATCATTATGGCGCAGAAGAAAACGATTAAAGCAACGGCTCCGCTGGCTGAGTCAGCATCATAAATATGAAAGTTGGTGGTGCGTTTGTTTAAAATATCAACAAACGCACCAAAAATATTTTTTTATGACTGTGCTTTCTATATGATTTGCAAATATATTTTTAAGATTTACTAAATTTACGATCAAAAAAAAGCTGAATAAAAATATAAATATAATTTTATTGAAAATGAGGAAGTGACAAAATTGGTACGCTTTTCACACTTTTTGTTAGATAAATAATATATTTGTATAAATGGGGCGATTCCCTCATAATACCAACCACAGCAAGATGATTCATTTTTAGAATGAATAAGTTGCTCACCAAATTTACGAACCCTCTGGATGTGATTATACACATCCTTTTTATGCTCAGTTATCCCTATATAACTGAGCTTTTTTTTGTCCGCTATTCACCTAATTAGGCGCGAACAACTTCACCTGTCAGTGCATTCAAAATGCGACTTGGTTCTCTGCTCAACCCTAAATCACCTTCGAGATAATTTAATGAAGTGCTGAAGTAATGTTGCGCTTCTTCTAAGCTTTGTGCGGGTGAGAGACCAGCTGGGTTGGCGCTGGTAGAGACAATAAAGCCACCAAATTGTTGGCATAGTTCCATGCATAGAGGATGTGTCGTGACACGAACTGCAACCAAAGGATGCTGCCCCTTGATCCATGTTGGAATACTTTGATCAGCAGGAAGTAGCCACGTTGTGGCACGTTCTGTCTCAAGGCGATTCGACCAACTTGCAATCACTTGATGACGTAGCTCAGCACTCAAGCCTTGCAGTAAATGCTCAACTTGGTCTAAATGCCCTGCCAATAAAATCACGCCTTTTTCAACGGGACGATGTTTGAGTTCTAAAATGTCTTGAAACGCTTGTTCATTGAATGGATCACAACCCAATCCCCAAACTGCTTCTGTCGGATAAGCCAGAACTTGTCCGTGTTTTAAAAGTTGAGCTGCTTCAGAAATAGAGGAAGTAATCATGGGATGTATGTGCAAACAGGAGAGGGTATGACTAGTTTAATGCATTGGGCGGCAACGTAAATAGCGTCCTGCTTGTTGCATGCATAAACCGAGTAATTCTAACTCCATCAATTGTGCAGTCAGTTCCGCAATTGGCATCGGGTGACGTTTAATCAACTGATCTAGGTCTTGTCCGACCCAATCTAAAACTTGATAAAGCGCAATCAGATGGTTGGGTAAAGTAGGAGGGGCGACAGGTGCCTCTTCGGTTGTTTGTTGCTGGGTTTGCCATTGCGTTGGTAGTGCAAGATCTTCGATGATTTGTTCGGGATGATCGACCAGAATTGCACCTTCGCGAATCAGTTGATGACAGCCTTGATGGTGCTCACTATAAATATGCCCCGGAATCGCGAACACCATTTTACCTTGTGTTGCCGCTTCATTGGCGGTGATCAATGAACCACTTTTGAGCGCTGCTTCTACTACTAAGACCCCTAGACTTAAGCCACTGACAATTCGATTCCGACGAGGGAAATGCTGTTGCAAAGGCATTGTCGTTGGAAGAAATTCAGTCACAATCGCCCCTGACTGAATAATCTGTTGAGCGAGCTGTTTATGCTGAGCAGGATAAACCGTATCTAAGCCTGTGCCAGTAACGGCAATGGTTCGTTGATGAGCTAATCCACCTTGATGTGCAGCCTGATCAATCCCATGTGCGAGTCCACTGCTAATAAAAAAGCCTTTTTCACTTAAATAATACGCAAAGTCATAAGCGACTTGTCGTCCATGGGGACTGGGTTTACGACTGCCCACCATGGCAATTTGCGGTTGTAATAATGCTTGCGCCTGACCTTGTCCAAATAAAATGGGTGGACGATCTGTATAAGGTAGCAGTTGAGTCGGGTAGCCAATATCATCAGGTGTTAAAATAAAGTCACTATGTCGACATATCAATTGAACCAGTTGTTCGAATTGTTGTTGACCTTGAGGTGTTTGTAATTCGTCTACGCGTTTTAAATGATTGGCATGTAAGCCAAGTTGAGACCATTCAGAGAAACGATGTGGTAGCGTCGCTTGTTCACAATTACCAAAATGTTGCTGAATTTTGGCAAAACTCGATAGCGAATGTTGAACCAAGTACCACACCAACACAGTGTGATAGTGATGAGGCGATAGTTGATTCAACATAGGTGATTACTTAGTCATCGAGACGAGGTGGTTTGATATCTGAACCAATCTTGATAGGTAATTCACTCTCTAATACATAAGCATAGCTGATTCGATCGAAACTCTTAAAGACCATGACACTACCCAAATATTGTCCAGGGAGTTTTACTTGTTCTTTGGTCTTTGGATCTCTTACAACTTCGCCATCTTGGTAGATACTGAACACTTGGCCTATTTCTACACCATCCGTTGTACCACGATCCACGGTGACGACGCCATTTTTGGCTGCTGTACCAATAGATCCCATCACACGAATGATTTTTCCGCCATCTTTCACTTGATTGGCATCAATTGGATAGAACAAGGTTGGTAGCATGGCATCTTGTTCAGCCATAACACGATCGCCACGACGAACTTCGCCGTTATAGCTATCTGTCAGCTCAACTGTGGTGATGTCATTTTCGTTACGAATCGCAACGCCTGAAGCGACTTGGGTCAGTTCAACGCCAAGGATCTGCTTTTTGCCATTCTGATCTAGTACGGTATATGGTTCACCCTCACGGAATACGCCATAGCGTTGACCATTTTCAAGCCCTTTGCCACGTACATAAACACTTTGGCCTTTACCCGCCATGACACGGTTGTCTGCTGTGCCTAAAATATATGGCGTATTGGCAATCGCATCTGCGGGTAGAACTGAAGTACGTTCTAGCCATTGCTGAATATGGGCCAAGGGAATCACGGGAACGCTATTATTCAATGCTTCAACACGAACTTGCGGACGTAAATTAGAAGTATTGCCTGTATAGCGGCGAATAATACCGTCACAGCCATCACCTTCATCTTTACCGATTAAAGGTTTACCGTTCAAACTACAAAGTAGTAAGCGATCTCCAGGATAAATCCAGTGCGGATTTTTCACATGTTTATTGCTTGCCCAAATTTCTGGCCAGCGCCAAGGCTTACTTAAAAACTTGCCTGAAATATCCCAAAGCGTATCGCCTTTTTTTACCACGTAGACATGAGGTGCTCCCACTTTTACCGACGGTGGGCTGACATTCGGGCTTGCCGCATGAGCGAAATTCACGCTCATACCCAATCCCGCACAAATCGCAGCGGCAATCAGTTGTTTTTTTAACCCCAAGGCATGAAATGAGTGTATGCCGTTTAAAACCTTTTTCATTATCATAATTCCTAAAAATTATGTGTGTAGTTGCGCTATAATAACGACTTTACACACAATTTTTTTTGATCAAGCATTCCCTTCAGTTGGTTTTCTGATCAATGGCTTAAGTGAGGACGACAGTATGGCCTTATTACCTATTCTAAGTTTTCCTGATTCCCGCCTTCGTACCATTGCCAAGCCAGTCGAAGAAGTCACTGATGATATTCGTCAGCTTGCAGCAGATATGTTTGAAACCATGTACGAGGCACCGGGTATAGGTTTAGCGGCAACTCAGGTTGATCATCATATTCAGCTTATTGTTATGGACATCTCTGAAGAGAAAAACCAACCGATGGTGTTCATTAACCCCAAAGTCACTCCACTGACCGAAGATACTCAGCCTTATGAAGAAGGCTGTCTCTCTGTGCCTCAAATATACGACAAAGTTGAGCGTCCGTCACGCGTAAAAATCGAGGCAATTAACCTTGAAGGTCAAGCATTTGTGTTAGAAGCTGACGAACTTCTCGCTGTTTGTATTCAACATGAAATGGATCACTTAAATGGCAAGCTTTTTGTTGATTATTTATCGCCATTAAAGCGCCAACGTGCCCGTGAAAAAGTGGAAAAATTGGTTCGCCAGCGTGAAAAAGAAAAAGTTGCAGTCAAACGTTAAGCTTTAAAATCATTTAAAGATGTTTTCTTTGTTTCGTTGTGGCTTGCTACTCGCATTAACCGCGGTCTGTTTACAGATTGCGGTTTTCTTGCAACCGCTACTCCCGAAGCAATATCAAATCGCACCTGTATGTGAAACCATTACCAAGGCTTTGCTTTTGCCTCAAGCGGAAACAGCGCAAAGCCACTCGGTACATAGAAAACATCATCACAGCCATCAGCTTGAGCACGCTCAAGTCTCGATGCCGCAACATGATCATCATGATCCCAATCACCAGTGTCAGTACTGTACAGTTTATGCCAATTTAGTATTACCCCCTGAATTAGGCGTAAAAGAAGTTCTGGTCCGTATCCAAATCCGTTTAGTTGCTTATCAACAAGCTTTTAAGCATGTTTATTTTGCACTGCAACGGTTGTTCCTGTTGCCTCAAGGGCGGGCTCCACCTTTCTTTGCATAACTTAAAACTTCATTTTCATTAGGGTTTTTTAGAACTTTAGTGCTGTTTTATTTATGTTTTGAAGAGAGACCAATCATGGCTCAACCTAAATTTTTATTACAACCGCTCACGGTTGCGATTCTTGCTGCCTCAAATACTGCAATGGTCTGGGCAAATCCAGTTGTACAAGCAGATCATTCACATGCGCATGTTTCACTTGCGCCAATTGTAGTCACTGCACAGCAACCGAATGAGAATAATGGTTTGGTGGTACAAGCCGATCCTAAGCAGCCGATTCAACCTGTACCAGCAACCGATGGGGCAGATTATTTACAGAGTATTATGGGTTTTAATGCCATTAAAAATGGCGGTACCAATGGTGATGTCACGTTCCGAGGCATGTTTGGTTCGCGTATTAAAATGTTGGTGGATGGCAGTGAAAACCTTGGCGCTTGTCCATCGAGAATGGATGCACCTACCTCATATATTCAGCCTGAAAGTTTTGACAAAATTACGGTGATCAAAGGGCCGCAAACAGTTCAATATGCCAATACGGGTTCAGCCGCAACAGTAATTTTTGAACGTGAACCTGAAAAATTAACGCAAGAAAAACCGTATCGTGGACAAGCAAGTGTGGTGATGGGCTCGTATGGGCGTCTTGACCATAATGTTGAAGCTGCCGTTGGTGATGAAACGAAATATGCGCGTTTAAATGCCAATCGTTCGGAAGCGGATAATTATAAAGACGGTGATGATCAATCCGTACATTCGAACTGGAAACGCTGGAATGCTGATTTGGCTTTAGGCTGGAAACCTACAGATGATTCTTGGTTGGAGCTCCGTGCAGGTAAAGGTGATGGTGAAGCTGCCTATGCCGGTCGTGGTATGGATGGTTCACAATTTAAACGTGAAAGCTTAGGTCTACATGCTGAGCAGAAGAATCTGACGGATGTAATTAAGAAAGTCGAAGCACAAGTTGACTACAGCTATAACAATCACATCATGGATAATTTCCGTTTACGTACACCACCAATGACAACCATGAAGATGCATGGCATGGAGATGACTGTACCGAATAAAATGGAAATGGAAGTGGCCCGCCGTACCCTAAACACCCGTTTAGCAGTGACGACAGACTGGGACAAGTTCAGTGTAGTGTCTGGGGTCGATACCCAGCATAACAAGCATGGTGGCAACATGATCATGTATGCAATGCCAAGCATGAATTCACCATTCAGCAATGATTTGAAATTCCAGTCTTATGGTGCGTTTAGTGAATGGACCTATAACACCGATGCGAATCAAAAATGGGTTGCGGGTGCGCGTGTTGATCAAGTCAAAATTGACAGTCTGGAAAATGGTAAAAGTCGAAGCGATACCAACCCAAGTGGTTTTATCCGTATCGAAAAAACCTTACCTGAGCATGGTTTAAAAACTTATGCAGGTTTAGGTTATGTTGAACGTACCCCAGATTTTTGGGAACTCTATAGTACCTCTACCGATCGTGGGGTGGGTTCAACCGATATGATGGGTAAAACCACTTATCGTATGATTGATAACTTAGATAACCTGAAAAACGAACGTACTGCGCAGTTAGATGTCGGTTTTCAAGCGGAACATGGCGCATGGAATACATGGGCTTCTGCTTATGCAGGTTTAATTAAAGACTTTATCTTGTTGCAATACGGTGGATCAAATCAACGCTATCCTTTAGCACGTAATGTAGATGCGACCATTGCTGGAGCTGAAGCTGGGGTCGGGTACCAATTTACAGATCACTTGCAAGCGGATGTTTCAACCATGTATGCATGGGGTAAAAACACTTCTGACGGTCGTGCTTTGCCACAAATTGCACCTTTAGAAGGACGTGTGAACCTACGTTATGTGGAAGAAAAATACAGCTTGGGTCTGTTATGGCGTGCAGTCGCTAAGCAAAACCGCGTGAGTTTGAATGAAGGTAATGTGGTCGGCTATGACATGAATGAAAGCAAAGCATTTAACACTTTGGCCCTGAATGGGACCTATAAGTTGACAGATGCGGTTGATGTATCAGTGGGTGTCGATAACGTGCTAGATAAAACCTATACCGAACACCTGAATAAAGCAGGTGCGTCGATGTTTGGTTATGGGGCAAGTGAGCAGTTCAATAATATTGGACGCAACTACTGGATGCGTATGAGCATGAAGTTCTAAGAAACAAAAAACAAGGTGGCTCAGCCACCTTGTTTTTTCTGAGTTTAAGCCAAACAGTCCTGTTTTGGCATTAAGCTATCGCAATACAATGGATTTAAAGCACATTGCAAATCATCGATTTGTTCTTGAGTCACATAGCCTTTGGCTTTGAGATATTCTGCGACGCGATCATCACGCAGACTTAAAAATGCAGCATCATAAACGCCTAAATCGACAAATAAAGCAGCGGTTTCCAAGCTATTAAAATGGTCTAAGAACACATCATTTTCATACATTAAGAAAATATGCGTCAAAGCAGCGTTGGCATCGACTTTTAAGCGTTGTGCTAATTGTTCAGGGCGCGTTTTTATAAACAACAAATCCGAAAGTTCATCGAACTGGGTTTTATCCAGTTGGTTTTCACCACCTTTGACATGTCCTAACCATGCTTTAAATACCAATACAGCACCGCCACGTAACAGCATGCTCCAGATTTGATGTCGTGTTTCATGATCAAGATGAGCTGATTCTGCTTCGAGTGCTTCTAAGAAAGTCTCTTCTTGCTCTGCCAGTTTCTCAAATAAGCCAAGACCTTGTGGATGATAAGCGGCAGGTGCAAACACATCAAAATTGAGTTGATTAAAGACATTGAGTGCTAGTGGAACAGCGGCTTGGTAAAGCGTATTCAGTGCGCGTAAATGTGTTTCACCTAGTTTGCTATGCACAAAGATAGTTTGCCAGTCCAGTTGAGGTAATAGGGCATTCGCACTGTATTGGCGATAAAACTGTTGTGAGCTATGGTCAGTTGAAGGGTGACTGTTATTCATGATCAATGTCCTTTTTGACAATTTGTGATGAGAAACCCAACAAGCCGAGGTCTAGGTTTCGTTGAACTTGATCAATTTATGCGGTATCGAGAAAACAAGTAGAATACGACTAAAGTTGTAGATGTAATTTTAATGGTAAAATTTAATAGTAAAAACAATAACTTGTTAAATTGTAAGTAAGTGTACAAACGTTCACTAATGTAAGTGAACGTTTTTGCCATAGCCAATAATGATTTGAGCACTTTGGTCAATTCATCATCGCGCAAAGTGCATTGTTTTGATCATTTTGGCCTATGTTGCAAAATATTTTGCTAGTTATTGCATGGGCATGATTTTTAAGCCAGATAACCATGCACGTAAGCCTGCAGGTTTGAGTGGCTTTCTCAACAACACAATATTCTGCTGTTTTAAATATTGTGGAAGTTCTGGATCAGAATCTGCGGTAATCAGTGCTACAGGAATATGAGCCAATCGATGTTGTTCAATGAAGTCTAGACCACGTTGATCATGGTTCAAATGCTGGTCGATCAGCCAGACCTGAATGTCTTCTTGTTCAATCAGTCGTAGTGCTTGCTCAGGTTCTGTTGCAGTAAAGATCTGATAGCCCCATTTGCTGAGTAAAGTCCGCATGCCTTCTAAAATGGTTTCGTCATTGTCCAAGCACAACACTTTATAGGCGGTATGTTGCAGTGCTGGCACATGTGGTATTGCCATTTGAATTTTTGGTGCTTCAGCGAGTGGCACTTCAATCATGAAGCAAGAGCCTTTACCCAGTTCCGAATAGACATGCACAGGAAAATCAAGCAGGCTGGTCATACGTTGTACGATGGCAAGTCCGAGACCAAGACCTTGTTCACCCCAAGGAGAGGTATGGCCACAGCGTTCAAATTCTTGGAATAGCTTCAGGCGTTGTTGTTCATGAATACCGGGACCCGTGTCCCAAACGCCAATACGAATATGCTTCGGACGTTGTGCAGAACGTAACACACCAACCACCACACGACCTTGAGCGGTATAACGCAATGCATTGCTGACAAAGTTTTGGATAATACGTCGCATCCATTGCGGATCGGTATCGACCCAAAATTTAGTGTCGTGAACAGACAAATGAATATTGCGTTGTGCTGCAATTGATTTGAACTGTAATTCCAGATCATTTAATAAATCATGCAGTGCATAAGCTTGGCGTTTTGGCTGAATTGTACCGCCTTCCAAACGGGCGATATCTAGGAGTGCTGAGAGCATACTTTCAGCCCCATAGAGTGCGCGATCCAGTTGTTGTAAGGTCTGTTGGTCTTCGGTTGAATGTACACTTTGCTCTAATGCGGTACTAAATAAACGGGCTGCATGCATGGGTTGTAATAAGTCATGACTGGCTGCAGCAAGGAAGCGGCTTTTCGATTGATTGGCTTTATCGGCTTGTTCTAGCGCGAGTTGTTGCTCGGTCAATGCATTGGCAAGCTGCTGAGTTCGGTCACTGACGCGTTCTTCCAGCACTGCTTCATTTTCACGGAAGGCGGTAATATCGGCGAAAGTGGTCACGAAACCACCGCCTTCAATAGGATTACCACGCATCTGAATGACTAAACCATCTTTACGAATCCGCTCAAACTCATGTGCACTGCCCACTTTCATCCAGTGCAGTCGTTTACGCACATGTTCCTCGACAGGACCGGGACCGCATTCACCGCGTTCAGCGTTATAGCGAATCAGATCTGCGATCGGACAGCCGACGTAGACCAGATCTTTAGGATAATCAAATAGCTTTAAATATTGGTTGTTCCACGCCACCAAACACATATTTTTATCCACCACACTGACGCCTTGAGTCATATGGTCGATCATAGTCATGAGTAGGTTCTGATTAAAACGCTGCCATTGTGAGGCTTGGTCGAGAATATTGGCAACTTGCCCGAGTGCCAAGCCATTGTTAATCATGGCAGTGGTGAGCAGTGTACGGGCAGAGGCCGCACCAATAATCCCTGCCAGATACTGCTCAGTGAAACGCCACCACATGCCATTGGCGACATGATTTTCATTTAACACCACATGGTTTTGTTCACAAAACTGTTGGAAGGCTTGAAGGGTTGGCTTATCCCCCGTGACCCGTTTAGCCAGAGCCAATAAGTCACCGACTTTCAAGCGTGCGGCATTCAGGTGTAGATCGGTTAGATCGGTATTGGACTGAGCTGATGGCAGAGGTTTGCTTTCATAATAGAAGAAGCTTTCCGCCTGAATTTGCTCTGCCACACTTGGACGATACAGACGCGACACCCAGATATACAGCACTACATTGAGACCCAATGACCAAAGTACACCGTGTGTAAGTGGGGCAAAAGATTCGAAACCAAGCAATGCTTCGGGGCGTAAGCCATTAATATCGAAAGGGCCAAATAATAATAGGTGTTGAGCGAATTCTTGATAGTGATCTGGCAAGCTGCGTAATACTGTTGGAAATAGTAGCGTGTAGCTCCACATGGCAAAGCCCATGAGTAGGCCGACATAGACGCCTTGACGACTTGCACCACGCCAGTATAGCCCACCAATCAAGGCGGGAGAAAACTGGGCCACTGCACTAAAAGCCAATAAGCCAAAGACTGAAAGCTGATTGATATCGTTAAAGAAATGGAAGAATAAGAAGCCCAGTAGCATCACACTGACGATACTGATACGACGCGTCAATTTGAGCACACGAGGTAGGTGCTGATCATGGCGAGAAATGATTTTAAAGCGCCATAATGCAGGCATGATCAGGTCATTACTGAGCATGATCGACAGTGCCACTGAAGCCACCAATAGCATGCCTGTCGAAGCTGAAAAGCCACCTAAAAAGGCCAATAAAGCCAACCATTCTTGTTGATAGCTTAAAGGCAAAGCCAATACCGCAATATCAGGTGTACCAAGTGATTCAGGTAAAGAGTGTAAAGCCCAACTGGCAATCGGAATAATCGCAATCACAGTAAGAATCAGATAGGCTGCGAACCAGCGTCGTGCGCCACGAATATGCTTTTCATCCCGTAATTCGACCACTGCCACATGAAATTGACGCGGCAAGCAAATCATGGCTAAGCCTGCGAGCAAGGTTTGTACCCAAAAAGTTTCAGGCACACCCAGTTGTTGCAGGTCATGGAAATGCTGACTGACATCGCTACTGACCTGTTTGATATTGTCAGGTGATTGTAATAAGAAGAAAGCAGCGACACAGAGCAGTGCAAATAGTTTAACAAAGGATTCAAACGCCACTGCCAACATTAAACCGCCGTGCTGTTCAGTATGGGCAATATGACGGGTGCCAAAAATCATTGCCAAAATCGCCAGTACCGCAGTCAGCACTAACACACTATTGGTGGTGGTATGGATATGCGCATTTTGCTCAAGAATAACCGATGCACTGAGGGCAATGGCACGCAGTTGCAAAGCCAGATAAGGCACAATGGCAATCACAGCGAGGATGGTCACCAGTGCGGCCAAGCTACCACTTTTGCCATAACGCGCTGCGACAAAATCGGCAATCGAAGAAATTGCATGATGTTGACGAATCCGACCTAAGCGTTTCCAGATGTCATAACCAAACCAGATAAACAGCAAGGGGCCAAGATAAATCGGTAGAAAAATAACTCCCTGACGTACTGCAGCACCCGTCGCACCGTAAAAGGTCCATGATGAGCAATAGACGCCTAAAGTCAAACTAAACAGCAGCATACGGCCGCGGGTACTTAAACGGCTGGCATGTTTTTCACCAAAAAAAGCGCAGCCGAATAACAGCACAATATACAGGGCAAGGACACCAAGAATAAGCCAGCTGTTCATATTGCTCACGTGATCAAATTCCATTTTTTATCATACCCGAAGTGCGGGTATAGCAAGGAGTATAGATTGTCATTTAGAGACCAAAGTCTAAGTTACGAGTCAAGCATAATCTTGTTACTTTGGATAATGAAAAATCCCATGTGAAAAAGGGGTCCACGGTTGGACACAAAAATAAGGAGTCAATTATGGATGATTCACAGGTAGATCGAATTCTACGAAATCCAAAGTTTCAAGAGATGGTCAGCAAAAAGCGCACATTAAGTTGGACATTAACAGCAATCATGCTGTTTATCTACGTTGGGTTTATGCTTTTGGTTGGCTATAACAAAGAATTTTTAGCAAGTTCATTTAGCGGTGGTGTAACCACATGGGGAATTCCCCTTGGTTTAGGCATTATCGTATTGTCATTTATCTTATGTGGTGTGTATTCCTATATTGCCAATACGAAACTTGATCAACTGAATGAAGCAGCCCTCAAGGAAGTTGAGGCCATTGCACATGAAAAAGGGATGCACTGAGATGAAAGGGACATCATTCAAAGCGATACTGTTTACGCTGCTCAGTTTTTGCTGCTCAAGTATTGCATTCGCGGGCCCAGACCTAGGTGCTGCTGAACAGCAGGCGACCAATTGGCACGCGATCATTATGTTTACGATCTTTGTCGGTTTTACATTGTTCATTACCAAATGGGCGGCAAAGCAAACTCAATCTGCTCAAGACTTTTATACGGCAGGTGGTGGAATCAGTGGTTTCCAAAATGGTTTGGCGATTGCGGGTGACTATATGTCAGCGGCATCATTTTTGGGTATTTCAGCATTAGTTTTTAGCTCGGGCTTTGATGGCTTACTTTACTCACTTGGTTTTATGGTGGGTTGGCCAATTGTACTTTTCCTTGTTGCGGAACGCTTACGTAACTTGGGTAAATATAACTTGTCAGATGTGGTGTCGTTCCGTTTGGAAGAAAAGCCAGTCCGTACTTTGGCAGCATTTAGCTCATTGGTTGTGGTTGCGTTCTACCTGATTGCACAGATGGTGGGTGCAGGTCAGTTGATCAAATTGCTATTCGGTTTGAACTACAATATCGCGGTTGTGATCGTCGGTCTATTAATGATGGCGTATGTGATCTTTGGTGGTATGTTGGCAACGACTTGGGTACAGATCATCAAAGCAGTGATGCTACTCAGTGGTGCAACGTTCATGGCCTTTATGGTGATGAAAGCAGTTGGCTTTAGCTTCACCAATATGTTTAACCAAGCCATTGGTGTGTATAGCCAAGCGCATAGCATGAGCTGGGAGGAAGCATCAAAAATCATGGGGCCGGGTAAACTCGCGGCAAACCCAATTGATGCGTTATCACTTGGTCTTGCTTTGATGTTTGGTACGGCAGGTTTACCTCATATCCTTATGCGTTTCTTTACCGTAAAAGATGCCAAAGAAGCACGTAAATCAGTTGTGGTTGCAACAGGCTTTATTGGTTACTTCTATCTGCTCACCTTCATTATTGGTTTCGGTGCAATCCTGTTTGTTGCGAACAACCCACAATTCCTTGATGTTGCAAAAGCGGCAGTAACAGGAAAATTAGAGTTGGTGGGTGGTAACAACATGGCTGCCGTGCATTTAAGTGATGCAGTGGGTGGCGACTTGTTCATGGGCTTCATTTCAGCAGTCGCATTCGCAACAATTCTTGCAGTGGTTGCTGGTTTGACCCTGTCAGGTGCTTCAGCGATTTCACATGACTTATATGCCAACGTGTTCAAAAAAGGCAAAACTACCCCTGAATCTGAATTGAAGATGTCAAAAATTGCAACTTTAGGTTTAGCAATCTTTGCCATGATCTTGGGTATCTTGTTTGAGAAGCAAAACGTTGCCTTCATGGTGGGCTTAGCATTCTCAGTCGCATGTTGTGCAAACTTCCCAATCCTCGTGTTATCAATGTTCTGGAAAGGTTTGACTACACGTGGTGCGGTGATTGGTGGTGTAGTTGGTTTGGTTGGTGCGGTAAGCCTAATCATTCTGTCTAAAGCTGTTTGGGTCGATACTTTGGCAATTTCTGAAACTGCGCCAAACCCATTCAATGGTCCAGCATTATTTGCAATGCCACTCTCATTCTTCTGCTGCTGGTTCTTCTCTGTAACAGACAAGTCAGCTCGTGCGGAGAAAGAGCGTAAAGCCTTTGATGCTCAGTTTGTGCGTTCAATGACAGGGATCGGTGCGTCTGGCGCGTCAGATCACTAATCAAAACCAAGCATAAAAAAAGCCCTCATTGATTGAGGGTTTTTTTATGGCTTATTGATGCATACTGGCCAGTTGCTGCCCTTGGTTGCGGTATAAAGACAAACCAATGCGTTGTACCTGTCGTCCATTTTGTTCAAGGAAGCTGTTTAATTTTGGAATATGTTTAGCACCTGTATATAAAGCTAAATTACGACCAATCAGATAATAAGCAAACCAAGATGCTGATTGTGGAGCTAAACCGAGCTTCTGCATTTTCTTACGGCCAATAAAAAATTGAGTAATCTCGAGATGTTGCTTATAGGCCAGTTTCTGTTGGAAAGAACGTAGATAGCGATATTTTCGCTCAAAGGGTTCTTTGGAAAGACTGGAACCCAATGAAATGCTGCTGGCATCAGATTGAGGATGTGCGAAATGCATCCAGTAAATCAGTTTCCAGCCGTCGACTTCTTGATCGACCAACCATTTTTCTTCAACGCCCATTAGCCAGCCTGCATATTTCCAAAAATGTAAAAAACTGGCGACTTCTTGTTTGCTCGGAAAAATGCCTAAAGCTCGTATCCCAAGCAATACCACACCGCTGAAAGCGATATTGGTCATCGCCTGATCATATTGATTGATCGGAATTCCCCAAGTTTCGGCATCCCATTTCTCCGATTTTTGCAGTTGATGACGCACGAGTGAATGAATAAAACGCACAAAAATGGTGGAGGTAAAACCTTTGCTAAAACGTTCAAAACCATTTTTTTCGGTGATATCGACCCACCATTTGGTGGTTTCAGCCAAACGTGTACCTGCCTGTTTTTTTAATGCGCCTGTTAGGACCAACGGTTGGTTAAAACCAGGGTACATATAGCCTGTCATTAGGGATAAATCTCGGAGGATAAGACCGTTATTGATTCCCAAGCGATAGGTAAATTTCAGTGCAGCATCAATTTTGTTTTGATCATACCAAGCAGGTTTTTGTTCAACGAATTGGAAGAATTGGGTGAGTTCAGGAATTTCATGTGGCAGTTTATCGAGGCCTTGATATAACGCGGTTTCAAAGTATTTACGATGTTGTTTTGGATTCTGTAGCACCCATAGCAGCAGTTGATCCATGGGTTGATCACCACTTTGCAGAGCAGTATTCAGTGCCTGATACTCTGCATAACTTGGTTGTACCTGTTGATGGGTCATATAACTCAAAATTTTGGTTTTGATATTAGACTGACTCATGTCTTCAAACGCAGCCAAGCGTTTAGGTTTAATGATGCTTTGCATTGCATAAAGCCTGTGATTGTTATTTAATCAAAGCTTAATATGAATAATTATTCGTATTCAATTCGCATTCTAGTCGAGTCTGTTTATGAGAAAACGACCACAGCAGCAACGTGCCAAAATGATTGTCGAAAGCATTTTGGAAGGGGCGCAGAAATGTATTTCTGAATATGGGGTTTTGCTGGTGACGACGCCTAAAATCTCTGAAAAATCAGGCGTTAGTGTTGGGTCGATCTATCAGTATTTTGAAAATAAAGAACAAATCATCGCAGAACTATTGTTGCGTAAAAGTGAAAGCTTGGGGCAAGCCGTAAAGCAACTTGTGATGCTACAACAACAAACCTCTATTCAAGACATCATCACATTAAGTATTGCTTTTGGCTTTGAATCTTTGAAATCTGATCAAGGTTTTTTTATCGAAATCTTAAAAAACTGGCATGCCTATAGTGATTCGGAAGCGGCACAAGTTTTAGAGCAGCATTTTTTAGAAGTCGGCATGTATTTGTTTGGACGTTATTATCCGAACTGGGATTTTGAGACCTTAAAACATAAGTCTTTTGTTATTATTAACAGTACCTTATTTACCATGATGCGTTATGCCAGTAAAAATACTTTTCTCATTGAAGAACAACGACTGCAACAAGAACTGTCTAAAATGATCGTTTCTTTTTTAGATGCAGTATGATGCACTCAACAAAAATGAAAACCATAACAAGATTCAGGGAAACAACATGCAAACGTTAAAACAATTTTGGCAGGGCTTTCGTTTACTTCCATCTGCATGGTTGTTGCTGGTTCAATTGGCTTTGTTAATTTTGGCGATGCTCACTTATGGCGATAGCGAATTTCGTGCCTTAACTTGGTCATTGGGCGTATTGGCCTTACTGATCATCGCTAAAGTGATTCGGCAAACCCCTGTATTTACCTTTTGGGGGCTGGTTTTTGTGAGTGGTGCTTTTTTATTTTCGATCCTGATTTTTATTGGCTATAGCAATTTGATGATTCAGATCATCGCACATAGTTTTGAAGCGTTGGCTTATTTCTATGCAGCATATGGTTTGTTGCGCTATATGTTTGCGGATCGTTATCTCACCAAAGATGAATTGTTTGCGGCAGGGGCGGTATTTACCCTCATCGCTTGGGGTTTTGCCTTTCTATATAGTATCTGTCAGTTGTTACTGCCGAACAGTTTTCAAAATCCAAATCAGCCTCAAGCCTTACAACATTGGCTGGATCTTTTATTTCTCAGTTTCAGTCTACAATCGGCAACAGGGTTGTCGGATTTGATTCCGATTAGCCCTGCGGCAAGAGTGTTGGCAATGCTGCAAATGTTTGGTGGGGTCATGTATTTGGCTGTCGTGGTATCTCGATTAATCGCATTGCAATATATTAGCCATCAGCCCAAAAATAATTAATTTGAAGCGTATGTTGAGATTGCTGGCATAGCAGTCTCTTGTTGCAGCCATTCAATGAATTTCAGCATGATTGGGTTATGTGGCTGTTCAGCATAAACAAAATAATAGCAACGTGAGCCAGTCAATTTATGTGATGACACAACGATGAGTTCACCTTGCTTCAATTCTTTTTCAATCAACATTTGAGGAATCAATGCCACACCTAGATGATGTGTGGCAGCAACGGCCAGCATTGAAAACAGTTCATGCCGCTGGCCTTCCATGGCATAAGGTGCATTGTAATTTAGGCTATCAAACCATTCCTTCCAAATCGCTGGGCGAGTGGTTTGCTGTAATAGTGGGAGCTTCGAGAGTTGTTCCGCACTGAGATCAAGAGTGGTAGGGGAATCGTATTCAATCAACGCTGGATAAAACTTCTTGATCAAGGCGGGAGAACAAACGGCAACCACTTCCTCTGGCATTAAAAAATGTGCTGTTGTGCCAGGCCAGTTTTCCACTTGAGCAGGTGTGCCTGCATAAATTGCGGCATCAAAAATTTGTTCACTAAATAAAAAAGGTTTGGTGCTGGTCTCGAGGTGAATGGTAATTTCAGGATAAATTTTATTGAAACGATAAAGACGTGGTAATAACCAACGTGTTGCAAAGGTTGGGACCACGCCCAGTTTGAGTGTGCCACCCAGTCCCTGATGCGACATTAGATCAAGGGTGCTGTGCTCCAGCCCCAACAAATGTGTCTTGATATTCTTGAGGTATTGCTCACCCGCACTGGTGAGTTCTACACCATGCCTTACTCGATGAAACAGTTGTAGGTTGAGAAATTCTTCCAGTTGCTGAATCTGCCTCGAAATCGCACTTTGGGTCATGCTGAGTTCCTGTGCTGCATGGGTATAGGTTTTATGTTTGGCAGCTGCTTCAAAGCAAATCAGTGATTGCAATGAGGGAATCATACGTCGCATAACATCATCCTTATGTTGATTGCGAAAAAGAGAGATGACCCGAAGATCGTTTAAATTTTTACCTTATCCTTAACTTTCTTTTTAGCAGAACAGCAGCAGTGATTTCAATCGAGCTATGCGTTTTTTGCATAGCTGTATGAAAAAACATCGTTTGCTTCACTGTGCAATCTGGCCTAGCATCAATAGCAGAACTTATATTAAGATCGATTAAAAGGAAGATAAAAAGTCATGGCAAATCAAGGAAAGCGCGTCTCTTTTAACTGGCAAGATCCATTTTTACTTGAACAGCAACTCAGCTCAGAAGAACGTATGATTCGGGACAGTGCTCAGGCCTATTGTCAAGACAAACTCATGCCACGGGTATTGGAACAATTTCGCCATGAAACAACTGATCCAGCTATTTTTCGCGAAATGGGCGAGCTAGGGCTGTTGGGTCCAACCATTTCAGAGCAGTATGGGGGTGCAGGACTAAACTATGTCAGTTATGGTTTGATTGCGCGTGAAATTGAACGGGTAGATTCAGGCTATCGTTCGATGGCCAGCGTACAAAGCTCATTGGTGATGGTGCCGATTGATGAATTTGGGACCGAAGTACAAAAACAGAAATACCTACCTAAATTAGCAACAGGTGAATACATCGGTTGTTTCGGTTTAACTGAGCCCGATCATGGTTCAGATCCAGGCAGTATGTTGTGTCGTGCTAAAAAAGTTGCAGGTGGCTATCGCCTCAGTGGCAGCAAAATGTGGATTACCAATAGTCCGATTGCAGATGTATTTGTGGTCTGGGCCAAAGAAGTTTCAGAACAAGGTAATGTTGGGGAAATTCGAGGTTTTATTTTGGAAAAAGGCTGGGAAGGACTATCTGCACCTGCCATTCATGGCAAGGTTGGACTTCGTGCATCAATTACCGGTGAAATCGTTATGGATCAGGTCTTTGTGCCAGAAGAAAATGCGTTTCCTGAAGTGCGTGGTCTGAAAGGACCGTTTACCTGTTTGAACAGTGCCCGTTATGGTATTGCATGGGGTGCAATGGGAGCCGCTGAATTCTGTTGGCATACTGCACATCAATACACCATGGATCGCAAACAGTTTGGTCGACCTTTGGCTGCCAATCAACTCATCCAGAAAAAGCTGGCGGATATGCAAACCGAAATTGCTTTGGGTCTGCAAATTGCATTACGTTTTGGACAAATGAAAGATGCAGGTATTGCTTCAGTAGAGGGGACTTCGCTGATCAAACGCAATAACTGTGGTAAAGCGCTGGAAATTGCCCGACTGGCACGAGACATGATGGGCGGTAATGGGATTAGTGATGAGTTTGGCGTGGCACGTCATCTAGTCAATCTGGAAGTGGTGAATACCTATGAAGGCACCCATGATGTACATGCCTTGATTCTCGGGCGTGCACAAACAGGTATCGCTGCATTTTCTAACTAAAGTTTCATCACCTAGTTGAATTGAAAGATACGCTTTCGGGCGTATCTTAGGGCAAATTCATGCCTAAAAAAATTGACCTATACCAATTAAAATCGTCAAGGATTCATCAAGCGCATTTTAGGTGAAAAATGACACTTTGCTAAAAACAATAAATAGCACTGTAGCAAAGTATTCATCACATCAATGATTGATGAAAGACCAGACCCATTTGAGAAAATGAGGTGTCAAATGAACAATGATGTTCAAGCGGTAGCAAGTCCAAATATGAGCAAGTGGCCATCCAATTTGGGAACTTATGAGCGGATTAGCCCACACACCTGGAAGTTTGCCTTGTTGTTTGCCTACTTCGCCATGGTAGTGGATGGTGTCGATATTATGCTGTTGTCCTATAGCCTGACCAGCTTAAAAACGGAATTTGGATTATCGACCTTTCAGGCGGGTGCACTTGGCAGCGCATCTTTAGCTGGCATGGGGATTGGTGGTATTTTGGGTGGTTGGGCCTGTGACAAATTTGGGCGGGTTAGAACCATTGCCCATTCCGTGACTTTCTTTTCAGTTGCAACCTGTTTGTTGGGCTTTACCCAAAGCTTCGAACAATTTATGTCACTACGCTTTATCGGAGCATTAGGGATTGGTGCCCTGTATATGGCTTGCAATACCTTAATGGCTGAATATGTTCCAACCTCTTATCGCACCACAGTACTAGGCACCTTACAAACAGGTCAAACCGTTGGCTATATTGTCGCAACTTTACTTGCAGGTGCCATCATTCCAGAACATGGCTGGCGTATTCTATTCTTCATTACAGTGATTCCTGCGGCAATTAATATCATTTTGCAGCGCTTTGTGCCTGAACCTAAATCGTGGCAGCTCTCAAAAATTAAAAGCTTGTCTCCTCAAATACAGGACGTTATTACACCTCAAGAACAACCGAAAAGCCAAAGTATTTATAAACAAATTTTTGCCAATCTAAAGCATCGGAAAATGTTCTTGTTGTGGATGAGCACAGCATTCTTTTTACAGTTCGGTTATTACGGTATTAACAACTGGATGCCAAGTTATCTGGAAACCGAAGTCAATATGAACTTTAAGTCGCTTACCAGTTATATGGTTGGTTCTTATACTGCAATGATTTTAGGCAAGATTCTGGCTGGTTATTTGGCAGATAAGTTTAATCGCCGTGCCATTTTTGTGTTTGGAACGTTGGCTAGTGCAATCTTTTTGCCGATTATTATTTTCTTTAATACGCCTGACAATATTCTGTATTTATTAATTACCTTTGGCTTTCTTTATGGGATTCCATACGGAGTCAATGCAACCTATATGGCGGAATCTTTTTCAACTGATGTGCGTGGCACAGCGATTGGCGGGGCTTATAACATTGGTCGAGTGGGTGCAGCAATCGCACCAGCAACCATCGGTTTTTTAGCTTCTGGCGGAACCTTTACCATGGCATTTATTATCATGGGAGCAGCCTATTTCATTGCAGGGGTGTTACCTGGGTTATTTATTCGTGATCGTCAATACGATCCACAAAAAGCATAATCAGGAGGGATCATTATGGGTGCATTAACAGGTTTACGTGTACTAGATCTAAGTAGGGTTTTAGCAGGGCCTTGGTGCAGTCAGATTCTGGCTGATTTAGGCGCTGAAGTGATTAAGATTGAACGTCCTAAAACGGGTGATGATACTCGTATGTGGGGGCCGCCATGGATGAAAGACGATACAGGACAAGCCACACGAGAGGCGGGATATTATCAATCTGCCAATCGGAATAAATATTCGGTTGCGATTGATATTGCGTCAAATGAAGGCCAAGCTTTGCTCAGAGAAATGGTCAAAGACAGTGATGTCCTGATTGAAAATTATAAAGTTGGTTCATTGCGTAAATATGGGTTGGACTATGCCAGTTTAAGCGACATCAATCCGGGTCTGGTGTATTGCTCAATTACGGGGTTTGGGCAAACAGGACCACGTGCGTCTGAACCTGGTTATGATTTTGTCATTCAGGGCATGGCGGGATTGATGAGTATTACGGGTGAACGTGATGATTTAGCAGGTGGTGGCCCACAAAAAGTTGGGGTTGCCGTTACCGATTTGCAAACAGGTTTGTATGCCACGATTGCAATTCAGGCTGCACTTTGGTCACGTCAAAGCACGGGGAAAGGACAACACATTGATTTATCTTTGCTCGATGTACAGGTCGCAGGTTTAGCCAATCATGGGATGAACTATTTGATTACAGGGCAGGCACCGAAGCGCTGGGGCAATGCACATGCCAATATTGTGCCTTATCAAACTTTTAAGGCAAAAGATAAGGACTTTATTATTGCTTGTGGTAATGATGCCCAGTTTAAAGCCTTGTGTCAGGCTGTCGGTCGTATTGAATGGGCTGAGCATCCCAAGTTTAGATTTAATCAAGATCGACTTGCAAACCGTGGAGAATTGACCAGTTTAATGGATCAGCATTTTCTTAGCCAAGCTGCACAATATTGGGTAGAGCGGATTCATGCCGTTAAAGTGCCTGTCGGGATGATTAATAATGTGGATGAGGCATTACAAGAACCGCAAGTACAAGCACGGGAAATGGTGGTGTCTATTCCACATCCACAATATCGTCATTTTAAAATGATTGCCTCACCGTTGAGATTGTCTGCAACACCTGTGGAATACCGTCTTGCGCCACCACGTTTGGGAGAGCATACCCATCAAATTTTGGCAAAATATCGTTCAACAGAAAACTTAGGATACTTAACAGAACTTGGTGTCATCGGGCATTTTTAAAAATGCCTGAAATTTATTCTAACTTTTAGATTGCTTTAAATCTTTATGAGATAAAGGCGTATAGAGGTTAAATATGATCTTTGTTACAGCATTACAACTGCTTTATTTTTCACATTTTTTATAATTAGTATCGAGTTTTTCATGCTTTAAGCTCGCTTTTATTCACATTGTGAATGTCTTCTTTGGCCGTCATGGCCTGTCCATTATCATTAGAATAACGTGAGGGAATTATGCCTTCCAAGCCATCTTCGCATTTTGCGAATGTGAATCCAAACGTGTTTTTAAGCACGGTGATTATCATTGCGATTTTTCTCGCAATCGTTATTGTCGCACCTAGTTCATTTGAACTTCTTACACAACAGTTAAAACAATGGATCACTGATTCATTTAGCTGGTTTTATGTTTTATCAGTCGCAGTCTTTCTGATCATACTGATTTACATTGCCTGCTCTGCCAGTGGAAAAATCAAATTAGGTCCTGATCATAGCCAGCCTGAATATAGTAATGGCTCATGGTTTGCCATGCTGTTTACAGCTGGGATGGGGATCGGGTTGATGTTCTTTGGTGTGGCTGAACCTGTCATGCATTATATCAGTCCACCGAGTGGTGCACCTGAAAGTGTAGAGTCAGCACAACAAGCGTTACGCATTACCTTTTTCCATTGGGGCTTACATGCCTGGGCCATTTACGCACTCGTTGGTCTATCCTTGGCTTACTTTGCCTATCGTCATAACCTGCCTTTAAAAACCCGGTCTGCTTTATATCCGATTATTGGCAAGAAAATTTATGGCCCATGGGGCGATAGTATTGATACTTTTGCCACCATTGGTACCGTTTTTGGTGTTGCAACTTCCCTTGGTTTCGGGGTAACCCAGATCAACTCAGGTTTACACTATCTTTTTGGTATCGAGCAAAGTAGCAATGTTCAAGTTATTCTGATCATCTTTGTCAGTGCCTTGGCATCTTTATCGGTGTTCTTGGGGCTAGATAAGGGCGTTAAGCGTCTTTCTGAACTGAATCTGATCTTGGCCTTGGTGCTGTTGGCATTTGTATTTATTGCAGGCCCGAGTATCTATTTACTGCAAACGACCATCCAAAACACGGGTTCTTACATTTCTAACCTGTTTAGCATGACGTTTAACTTATATGCCTATCAACCTAATGGTTGGATCGGTGGTTGGACCATTCTCTATTGGGCATGGTGGATTTCATGGTCACCATTTGTGGGTATGTTCATCGCACGTGTTTCACGAGGACGGACCATCCGTGAATTTATTGTTGGTGTACTCTTAATCCCAACTGGTTTTACCATTATCTGGATGGGTTTTTTAGGTAATGCTGCGTTATTTAGCATTATGCAAGAACATAATGTCACCCTAATTCAAGCTGTACAAAGCGATTCATCGGTTGCCTTATTTGAATTTCTGAACCATTTACCTTTTTCAGGTGTCATGAGTTTACTCGCGACAGTATTGGTGATGTTGTTCTTTGTCACATCGGCCGATTCAGGTGCACTGGTCACAGATTATCTGACTGCGAAATCTGAAAATTCACCGACATGGCAGAGATTATTCTGGACAGTGTTGATGGCGGCTCTGGCGATTATTCTGCTTTTGGTTGGTGGTTTAGCTGCTTTGCAAGCCTCAATTATCATGAGTGCTTTGCCTTTTACCTTAGTCATGTTGTTGATGAGTTGGGGCTTATTGAAAGCCTTGAAACTTGATGTGACCAAGATGAATGCGATTCAGGAAGCACGAATTACACCGCGAGCGATTAATAATCCAAGAAGTTGGCAACAACGCTTAGGTTTGATCATGCATTATCCACATACCGAGGCAGAAGTTCAGCAATACATCGATACGCAAGTGCGTAAGGCTTTCGAAAGTATTCAACGTGAATTTAAACGCCGTCATTTAGAGGTGGATATTCGTGAGATTGAAAATGGCTTACAACTGCATGTTGACCATCATCATGAGATTAACTTCACTTATAAAGTAGTTTCACACGCGACTGTTCCACCAAGCTTTATGTTAGGGCGGGCAGATGAAGATGAGTTGAATTATTTCCAAGCAGAAGTGTTCTTAAGAGAAGGCGGTCAAAATTATGATGTGATGGATTGGACCCAAGAAGATTTAATTCAGGACATTATTGATCAATATGAACGCCATCTTTATTTCTTAAATATTGTGAGAGGCACGACTTCTTAGCAGAAGATTTGAATTGCAATAATAAAAACAACGGTTTTGAGTACATCAAAGCCGTTGTTTTTATTTTGTATGATTGATTTTTAAGCATGATAAGGAGATAGCAAAGATGATTTAGCTAAATGTTTGGCTCAAAATAAGGGGTAAACATAAAAATAAAGCTGCTTTTTTGATGATAATTAAAACAAATTCTATATAAAAGTATTAAATTACAGTGGTTTACTTTATTTAAATTCACTTTTAAGATAATTAATAAATTTTAAATTATATAAATCAGTAAATTAGATAAGTTAAAGTTTAAAAATAAAACAACCGAATTATTAAATTTTTAAAAGTGCTTGCACCTGACCTGAAATGCTGTAGAATGCACATCCATCGGCGGTGATGCAGATAAAAACTTGTTGATAAACAAGGATTTGGCTTAAGGGTTAAATTTTTGGGTTTGAGAATAAGTTTTGAAAATATCTAAATTACCTGTTGACTTTAAAGAAATTTAGAGTAATATAGCCGACCTAGCTTGATGATGACGAATCATCGAGAAGATCATTAAGAGAATAGAAGAACAACTTGTGTGGATTTTTACTGATTGATCGATCGAAAATATTTCATTGATTGAATGGTAAGAATTTCTCGAAGTTTATTTGAGCGAAT
>NZ_BKGB01000015.1:0-98774 GCF_008980925.1 Acinetobacter sp. TUM15071
AATCTTTCGCTTCACCGCCGTAAGTTTTTGCACAGATAGTTGCAATCGCAGCAGTTAAAGTTGTTTTACCATGGTCAACGTGACCAATTGTACCCACGTTTACGTGTGGTTTATTACGTTCAAACTTGGCTTTAGCCATGATGATCTTCCTTTATAAACTGCTCATGAGGGTCGCCCATGAGCACTTGGTTTTTTAACTAAATTTAGTTGGGTAATATAGTAATCGAAAGATTACTCGTCGTCACCTTTTTTACCGCCAGCTTGGAACTTAGCGATGATGCCTTCAGCCACGTTACGTGGTGTTTCAGCGTATTTAGCGAATTCCATAGAATAAGTCGCACGACCTTGAGACATAGAACGCATTTGAGTCGCGTAACCAAACATCTCAGCCAATGGAACTTCTGCTTTAATTGCTTTTGTTCCACCAGGAAGATCATCCATACCTTGAACCATACCACGACGACGGTTTAAGTCACCCATGATATCGCCCATGTAGTCTTCTGGAGTTTCTACTTCAACTTTCATGATTGGTTCAAGAAGGATAGGATCCGCTTTCATGAAACCGTCACGGAAAGCGTATGAACCTGCCATTTTGAACGACAATTCATCAGAGTCGACATCGTGGTAAGAACCATCAAATAATGTCGCTTTGATACCCACAACAGGGTAACCAGCCAATACACCATTCTTCATACGTTCTTGAATACCTTTATCAACCGCACCAAAGAATTCTTTAGGTACTGTACCGCCGACAACTTCTTCAGCGAATTGGTATTCTTTACCAGCTTCTTCAACATCCATAGGCTCTAAACGAACATATACATGACCGAATTTACCTTTACCACCTGTTTGACGAACAAACTTACCTTCTTGTTCAACAGACTTTTTGATCGTTTCACGGTAAGCAACCATTGGTTTACCAATGTTCGCTTCAACACCGAATTCACGCTTCATACGGTCAACGATGATGTCAAGGTGAAGCTCACCCATACCAGCAATAATTGTTTGACCAGATTCTTCATCTGTACGAACGCGGAACGATGGATCTTCTTTAGCCAAACGACCTAAAGCAATTGACATTTTTTCTTGGTCAGCTTTAGTTTTTGGTTCAACAGCCAATGAAATTACTGGCTCTGGGAATTCCATACGCTCAAGTGTAATGATGTTTTTCTCATCACATAATGTATCACCAGTAGTAACGTCTTTAAGACCTACACACGCTGCGATATCACCTGCACGGATTTCATCAAGATCTTGACGTTCGTTCGCATGCATTTGCACGATACGACCGATACGTTCACGCTTAGATTTAACTGGGTTATAAACCGGATCACCTTGTTTAAGAACACCAGAATAAACACGTACGAATGTTAAGTTACCTACGAACTTATCGTTCATGATTTTGAACGCAAGTGCAGAGAACGGAGCTTCGTCAGATGCTTCACGAGATGCTTTAGTTTCATCTTTGTCGTCAAGAATACCTTCAATTGCTTTAACTTCTGTTGGAGAAGGTAAGAATTGAATTACAGCATCCAACATACGTTGAACACCTTTGTTCTTGAACGCTGAACCACAAAGCATAACTTGGATTTCAGATGCTAAAGTACGAGTACGTAAACCAGCGATGATTTCTTCTTTAGAAAGATCGCCTTCTTCTAGGTACTTGTCCATTAACTCTTCAGATGCTTCAGCCGCAGCTTCAACCATCTTAGTACGCCATTCGTTCGCAGTATCAACGAGGTCAGCAGGAATATCACCGTATTCGAACTTCATACCTTGAGATGCTTCATCCCAGATAATCGCTTTCATTTCGATGAGGTCAACAACACCTGCAAACGTATCTTCTGCACCAATTGGCACAACGATAGGAACAGGATTACCGCCTAGACGAGTTTTAACTTGATCAACAGCACGGAAGAAGTTTGCACCAGTACGGTCCATCTTGTTCACGAACGCTAAACGAGGCACTTTATATTTGTTCGCTTGACGCCATACAGTTTCAGACTGAGGTTGTACGCCACCAACAGCACAGTAAACCATGCACGCACCATCAAGAACACGCATAGAACGTTCAACTTCGATTGTGAAGTCTACGTGTCCCGGTGTATCGATTACGTTGATACGGTGTTGTGGGAATTGGCTACTCATACCTGACCAGAAACAAGTCGTTGCAGCAGAGGTAATTGTAATACCACGCTCTTGCTCTTGTTCCATCCAGTCCATTGTTGCTGCACCATCGTGTACTTCACCAATTTTGTGAGATACACCTGTGTAGAACAAAATACGTTCTGTTGTAGTTGTTTTACCTGCGTCGATGTGCGCAGAAATACCGATGTTACGGTAATTACTAATCGGGGTTTGGCGAGCCATGATGTCTACATTCCTAAATGTTATTTTTAAAACAGGACGCATCAATTAAATTGATGCGCACGAATATCCAAGCAGGCAACTTAAATACCCGCAAAGCCCCCACTTTGATAGAGAGCGATGTTGAATCGAGCTGCGGTACGCATGAATATTCTCCTGATTAGGGACTGTTTTATCCGCTTAGAAACGGTAGTGAGAGAAGGCTTTGTTGGCTTCAGCCATACGATGCACGTCTTCACGTTTTTTGATCGCTGAACCTTTACCTTCAGCTGCATCAAGCAACTCACCAGCAAGACGTAAAGCCATCGTTTTTTCAGAACGCTTAGCAGCAGCATCTACTAACCAACGCATAGCTAAAGCAGTACGACGGGATGGGCGTACTTCCATAGGTACTTGATAAGTAGCACCACCAACACGGCGTGCTTTTACTTCAACCATAGGACGAACTTTTTCAAGAGTAGTCTCGAAAAATTCAACTGGGTCTACTTTGTTTTTTTCTTGAACGCGGTCTAAAGCACCGTAAACGATACTTTCAGCAATAGATTTTTTACCATCTTGCATTACGTGGTTCATGAATTTAGCGATTGTTTGGCTGCTAAATTTTGGATCTGGAAGGATCTCACGAGCAGCGACTACGCGACGTCTTGGCATTTTAATACACCTAATAATATGACACTTCAGGATAATCCAGCAGTTTGTACGAGTGTCATGTACTTTCGCTGGCCTTACTATACGTCGCTTGAATTACAAAACTATGAAGAATTCAAACAAGCGAAACGCTAAAGGGTTGCTTGGACTAGTTTCCTAGAATTACTTCTTAGGACGCTTAGTACCGTATTTAGAACGTGACTGGTTACGATCTTTAACGCCAGCACAGTCTAAAGAACCACGAACGGTATGGTAACGTACACCTGGTAAGTCTTTAACACGACCACCACGGATAAGAACAACACTGTGCTCTTGTAGGTTATGACCTTCACCACCGATATAGCTAGATACTTCAAAACCTGAAGTTAAGCGAACACGGCAAACCTTACGCATTGCTGAGTTAGGTTTTTTAGGTGTAGTAGTATAAACACGTGTACATACACCACGACGTTGCGGACAAGCCTTCAACGCAGGAACTTTAGATTTTTCAATCAAAGTTGTACGACCCTTACGGATCAACTGATTTGTTGTTGCCATTTGGCAATTCTCCCGTTATTAAACAACCTTAAAAAAAGAAAAGAACCTCTTTTTAAGGGCACATAATTGTAAGCTAAGAAGTAAAAATGGTCAACATTTCAAGTGTCGACCATTTCTTAAGTTTGTTGTGTTTTTAATACCTAAAACATTAGACCCCAATTTAGCTATGTTTTGTTGAGGCAGGTTCTATATCAATTGATTTTTGCTCAGCAACGACCTCAGCCTCAGCATCCTCAAAAGTTTCATCTTGCTGCTCTTTTAATGCAGGTTGTTGTTCTGTATGGGGATGCTCAACCACATGCTGTTCAGCAAGTTGTTGAATTCCAGCTTCAACCTTGTCATCTAAAGCAACTGTTGGCGTTGTACTGTCTTTGGTTTTAACGGTTACATGGGTAATCACATCATTCGGTTCCTCTGATGTGGTCTTATTATTTTCAACTGCTGTAGAACTTAATAAACGTGGACTCGCCTTCTTCAATAAGGCTTCTGCTTTAAAATATGCTTCTAGAGGTGAAATCTTTTCATTCGGATATTCATTCATATAAAAGCGTGCTGCACCAAAAATTGATTGCGATTTATGCCCAACATCTTCTAGCAGTCTCCAACTATAGAAACCACCCAGTGCTGCACCAGCAATTGGAGTCAGTTTACCAACCACCGAAGCTTGTGGAATACGATTGAGCCAGTTCCATTTAAACTGACCATTTTCATCCACCAACCACTTCTTCACCAATTCGATATCATTATTTGAACCTAACAACTGCTGGAATTGTTGCAAATCATGTGTTTCCAGCATGGATTTCAATGCTTTTAACGCAACCAACAAGGTTTGTTTTTCCGCAACCAAACTCAAATCAATTTCTTTAAAAATGAAGGCAACAATTTCTTGGTCAGCATCTTCAGATAAATCGAAACCGTGTGAACGTCCAGTTTGATAAATCGTTCTCAGGGTCAAAACAATAGACGCTGGAATATCGATCGCAGCACCCCAGACACCCGTTGCACCTGTAATCGCACCTTGCGCTGCAGCTAATAATTTATTTTGCTCAATTAATGCCTGACTTAAGCGCTGTGAACGCCCTGTATCTGTAGTCAGTTCCATAATATCTTTGACCCCTGCTTCATCAAGGATTTTTTCAGTCAAAGAACTATTTGAACTAAACTCATTTAACCATTGGAATAAATAGTCTGAAACCTTATCGCCCAAATCTGGCGATACAAACGAAGCCACACTATTGACTCGGTTATAATGACGACCTAACAATTGATGAGATAGTTTTGGAAATTGTTGACGTAGCATTTGTTGAGGGTTTTCATATTTTTCGACCTCAAATGGACTTTTGAAACGTGCTTTTCCTTCAACAATATTGGATGAATTCGCGAGTTCCGCACCCGATGTGGTTGGGGCAACTTGAAATTTCTGTAATTCTGAACTGAGCTTTTTAGCCACTCCAAAGGCTTGTGCAAATAAACCTGAAGATTGCTTGTTTTTAGATTTTGTCATCAAGTACCTCTGTTGTGTAATCTGTGCATTTCTAGGTAAATACTAGGTTGAATGCAGATTTATCTCAACTTTTATCTGTGTTCTTTCTTTACGTTTCGTCACAACATTGCGAATATTTACGAATATTTACACAACTGGAAATAGGCATAAGATTTGCCATAAGAAATAAAAAACCTTTCTGCTATCATGGTGTCATTCACTCATAAGCCATTTTAATCGTTATTTTTCTCCTGATTTGTATTCATAGCGAGATGCACAGGGCTTAAGTATTACCATAAAAGGGATCTGTAAATGAAACGTGTTGTAATCACTGGTATGGGCATTAACTCATGTATCGGTAACTCTTTAGAAGAGGTCACTCATTCTTTAAAAAATGGAATCTCAGGCACACGTTTAAACCCAACTTATGCAGAACTGAATTTCAAGAGCCATGTCAGCGCTGCAGCTGAACAGGATTTTGATGGTATTGATCGCAAACTGAAACGCTTTATGGGCGTCTGTGCGATGTATGCGTATAACGCAGCTGTCGCAGCTGTTGAACATGCTGGACTGAAACAAGAAGATTTGGCAAACAATCCACGTTACGGTATCGCTGGCGGTTCTGGTGGTAACTCAACTGCATCTGTTGCAGAAATGATCAAACTATTAGAGGAAAAAGGCGCGCGTAAAATCGGTCCTTTCTTTGTACCTCGTAATATGAGTAACACCATTACTGCGAACGTTGGCGTTGCATTTAAACTGCAAGGTGTAGCGCACTCGATTACCAGTGCATGTGCAACGTCTGCCGATGCGATTGGTTATGCCTACAACCTGATTCAATTGGGTAAACAAGATTTAATGCTTGCTGGCGGTGGTGAAGAAGATCACTGGTCACAAAGCTTATTGTTTGATGCAATGGGTGCATTATGTTCAAAATATAATGACACACCAGAAACTGCTTCACGTCCATACTCAAAAGACCGTGACGGTTTCGTGATTGCAGGCGGTGGTGGTTTCGTCGTGCTTGAGTCACTTGAACATGCGCAAGCGCGTGGTGCGAATATTTTAGCAGAAGTGATTGGCTATGCTGCAAACAGTGATGGGGCTGACATGGTTGCACCAAGTGGTGAAGGTGCAACACGTTGTATCATCATGGCATTGGATGAAGCAAAACAGCATGGTGTAGAGCAAATTGACTATGTCAACACACACGGTACTTCAACACCAGCAGGTGACGTGACTGAGCTTAAAGCAATGGAACGTGCATTTGGTGAAGGACAAGTTCCTCCACTCAGCTCGACCAAATCGATGACGGGTCATAGCTTAGGGGCTGCGGGCGTTCAGGAAGCGATTTATTCTGTCTTGATGATGCAAAATGACTTTATTGCTCCAAACATCAACGTGACTGAGCTTGATGAAGGCGCACAAGGTTTCGATATTGTACTTGAAAAACGTGATGCAAAACTGAATACTGTCATGAGTAACAGTTTTGGCTTTGGCGGTGTTAACGCCTGCCTTATTTTCAAGAAGTGGGATGCATAATCCCATTTAGCAGGATTATCGATGGATGCACCTTCTGATGCTTTCTTGTGGGTAAAAGCATTACATATTATTGCTGTGGTTTGCTGGTTCGCTGCATTGTTCTACTTACCACGCCTTTATGTCTACCATGCCATGAGTGAAGATGCTGTTAGTCATCAACGCTTTGAAGTCATGGAACGTAAGTTGTATCGAGGTATTATGTGGCCGTCTATGATTGCCACACTCATTACCGCCCACTTTCTGGTTGATTGGGGTGATGCAACCCGACATTATCATGAAGCTTTGTGGTTCTATCTAAAAGTCGGTCTAGTCGGCTTATTGGTGATTTACCATTTTGTTTGTGGTTATTACCGTAAAAAACTGATTGGTAATGCCCACTATAAATCACACAAGTTTTGGCGATTCTTTAATGAAATGCCAACCTTGATCCTGTTTGCGGTGGTGATTTTAGTCGTAGTAAAACCTCAGTTTTAACTGAGGTTTTTTTATTCTAGAATAAAAACAGATCTTCTCGTTTTTCAGACGCATCGTTCATATGAACAAACCATTTCAGTACGCTCTACACAGATTGAAAGCTCGATTGATTTCCAGCCTAATCTTTTACCTCAAAATGAATCAATTTCAATATCGTGGTTTGACCTCTGGTGAAATCGAAATGGCACGCCCTGTCTTTGGCGATCTTATCGATTATGCACAAATAAAGATTTTTAATATTCCCTACCTACCTTGGCAACCTACTAATATTTTTATGGCACCCAATGGCAATCTATTTGTGCATCAGAAATATTTCCGTCCTGATTATTCAATATGCCCAATGTCCCTACAAGGAATCTTTATTCACGAACTGGCGCATATTCTACAGTTTCAGCTAGGAATCAATGTCGTTGTTAAAGGTGCAATTCTTCAGGCTGGCTATTACCTCAGTTTTAAGCAATACAATCCATATCGATATCAATTTATAAAAAATAAGGCCTTCTCGAGTTATAACATCGAACAACAAGGTGATATTGCACGAGATATCTTCTTTAATAAAATCCCCAACATCATTCTAGAAAAATAAAAAGCCCTGTAAGTTTTAACTACAGAGCTTTTTAAGTAAGCAGTGTGCAAGAAAAATTATGCAGCAGTGCCTTTTTGAGTTTCAGTTTTAAGTTCATGACTATCATCCATATCAGTCGTAAAATCTACACGCATCGCATCCTTAACAATGGTACCAATACGCCCAACACCAATAGCTAAAACCAAGGCGATTACAGGCAATAAAATTGTTGAAGTCATAATTTCGTACCTCTTTATTTAAATGACTATTTAATAAATTAGCTTAGGCTTGCTGATCTTGTTCGCGAAACATTACTGTTCCAATACGACCAACAACCACAGCTAAACCAAAAGCAATTACAGGAAATAATAAAACTGACATCGTTCGCTACCTCATCAAAAATGAATCAAAATTTAGTGATCAATTAAACTTGTTGATCTTTTTCTTGGAACATTACTGTACCCACACGACCAACGACTACAGCCAAACCAAATGCAATTACAGGAAATAATAAAACTGACATTGTTGTTACCTCTTCATTTTACGTGCTTGGTTACACTTGATGAGTATCAAAGTGCACATCCGTTCACATTAATTGGGATAATAGCAGTGCACAAATGTACACTCAAGTGTCGCAAAGATATTCCCGACAAACGGTATAAAAAACATACGATACAATTTTAAGATAATGAATAATATGATTTTTTAAAAAAGTACAACTGTTTTAAATATTTTAAAATGTAAGATAAGAGCCAAAAGTAATTCTTTTTACTCAAATTTTTTATTATTTTTCTATGCTGTAATTGATATGTCACAGCAAGATGCGAAAATGACATGAAAAAAACTTTATCTGACTCTATTATATTTATTCACATTCATGCACCATAATCACGCAAACATTGAGAAATGTTGCTGTTTTATACAGAAAAACTTGTTATTTTTACGCAGAAAAATGTGCATTTAGTATATATTAGTAAACTTGTAATTTTTGTTTAAGATATAAAATGTTTGGCGCCATGATATACACTTGTTTTTAATAACTATACTTATATAAATCAAAAGCTTGTATATCATAACCTGTTAAGACTTAGGATTAGGTTTGAATGAAAAATTTTAAAGTTGCCCTTGCTCAATTCTCTCCGCATATTGGCAATATTGATGCAAACACTCAAAAGATGGTTGAGCAAGCAAATTTAGCGAAACAACAACAGGCTGATTTGATCATCTTCCCTGAACTTTCTACATTAGGTTACCCTGCTGAAGACCTAATACTCCGCCCAAACCTACAAAAACGCACTCAAAAAGCGTTTGCTCAGTTAAGCGAAGTAAAAGATATTCTGATGGTATTCGGTTTTGTGCACCAAACTGAGGATGGTCATCGCTATAACTCTGCTGCCGTGATGAAAGATGGGCAGGTATTAGGTGTTTATAACAAACATAACTTACCGAATTACGGTGTGTTTGATGAAAAGCGCTACTTCCAAGAAGGTCATCAACATCTCGTTTTTGAATATTTAGGGCACAAGTTTGGTGTCTTGATTTGTGAAGATGTATGGTCACTGAATACCGTTAAACAACTTAGCCAGCTTAATGTGGAAACTGTTCTAGTCTTAAATGCCTCACCTTATGAAGTAGGTAAACCACAGCACCGTATTCAAACCTTAAATGAACTTGCTAAACAATTAAGTTTAAATATTGTTTATGTCAACCAAGTCGGTGGGCAAGATGACCTGATTTTTGATGGCTCAAGTTTTGTAAGCAGCAATAATGGGCAACTGGTACTACAGATACCAAGTTTCCAAGAATCTATTGCAATTGCGGAATATGATGTTGAACAAAAACAATTTAAAACAGCGGATGCAACACCTGCTTTAGAAACCTTTGCTGAAATTTACCAAGCCTTGGTGATGGCAACACGTGATTATGTACAGCGTTCAGGCTTTCCAGGTGTGATTTTAGGATTATCAGGCGGGATCGATTCTGCTTTGACAATGGCAATTGCAGTTGATGCCATTGGTGCTGATAAAGTTCAAGCAGTAATGATGCCATATACCTATACCTCACAAATGAGTGTTGAAGACGCAACTGAACAAGCACGTCGTATGGGTGTCACCTTTGGTATTGCCGAGATTCACCCAATCGTAAATAGCTTCATGCAGACCTTGTTCCCATTCTTTGGCAATAGCCCTGCGGATGCAACAGAAGAAAATTTACAGGCGCGTACTCGCGGTACATTATTGATGGGTTTATCCAACAAATTTGGTAATCTTGTACTCTCTACAGGTAACAAATCTGAGATTTCTGTCGGATATTGCACCTTGTACGGCGACATGGTTGGTGGCTTCTCAGTCCTTAAAGATGTATATAAAACCATTGTATTTGAGTTGGCGAAATACCGTAACACCTTAGATGAAACACCAGTGATTCCTGAGCGTGTCATTACTCGTCCACCATCAGCAGAACTTCGTCCTGATCAAAAAGATCAAGACTCATTACCTGCTTATGATGTACTTGATGCTATCTTATATGCTTATATTGAAGAAGATCTCAGCCAAGCGGACATTATCGGCAAAGGCTATGAAGCCGCAGTCGTAGAGAAAGTGATTCGTTTGGTTGATCGCAATGAATACAAGCGTCGTCAGGGCGCGATTGGGCCACGCATTAGTTCACGTGCCTTCAGTCGCGAGCGACGCTACCCGATCGTCAACGGATGGACCGCGAATGACTGAAAAAATTGTTTCTGAAAAGTCACAATTACTTGCTCAAGCTTTAATGCTTGAGCAAGTTGCATTTTATAAAAACCAACTCACAACCCAACTTTCTGCTGATTTCTTCCAGCAATTTATTCAGCTTTTTCTCCAACATGCACCCAACATTCAGCTCAAGGAAGTGGTTGAATTAGAGCAAATCCAAGCAGTGGTAAAACGCTACGCTTTTGAAATGCAGCTCGGCGCAGGTCTATTAGAGTTTATTGGGGAAATTGCGCAAAGACTGCATGTATTCTCACTACAATCATCATCTCAATTACAAGATATATTTTCAGACCACCAGTTTGAAATGTGGTTATCCAAGTTTTTAGAACTGGATAATATTCGCCATTATTTAAATCAGTTTTTAAAAGAAAGCCCTTCGATTCAACAGTTGTGCCAATACATCGCAACCACAACGCTACAAAACAAATTACCAAAACTATTTACTCAGTCGGATGAAGAACGAATTTCGGAGAGTAAATATGAATGGCAACAAAAACTAAAAAGCTTTTCTCATCGTCAGCAACAACGTATTGAACAAAAAATTGAAGAGAGTATTGCCCGCTTCATACAGGAACAATTGGTCGATCTCAGCTTGCTTTCAAATGATGATTTAGAGAGCCTTGCACGCAATATCTGGGACGACAACAAAGCTCAGCCTTTATCTGAATATACCAAGCAAGTCACGCCACTGGATGTGGAAGAATTCTTTGTCATGATCTATGAGTATTGGAAAGAGTTACGCCAATCCTCTTTTATACAAGATCTAATCTTATACGGCGTGAAAGTGTTTTATGACTTCTATAAAGATGAAAGTTTGGAAGATGTTTTTGCTGCAATCGGCATAGAAGAAACAGATCTACTTAACGAAGCGGTACGTTTCTATCCTAAAGTCGTGGTGGCTTTAGATGAACATGATGTACTCGAGCCGATCATTACCCTCATTTTAAAACCGTTTTATGAAAGTCCTCAAACCTTAGCAACCATCGGAAAACATTTATAAAAAGTAAAGCCTGTAAATAAATGAGTTATTTACAGGCTTTTGCACATCTGATGAATTATTTTTAGCCAATAAGTAGATAAAAAGAAACCACGCAGGAGCGTGGTTTTTAAAATGGTGGCTATGACGAGACTTGAACTTGTGACCCCCGCATTATGAGTGCGGTGCTCTAACCAACTGAGCTACATAGCCGTAAACTGTGTGCGCATTATCTAGTTTCCGCCTCAGTTGGTCAAGTCTATGATCTTGAAAATATAGAACATATGAACAGTTTTTATGCTATCAGCCACCAATTGATCAAATTTCAACAGATCTATACTTCAACGACGAAATTTAGTCATGAATGAGCTTTTATTCAATTAAAAATAACCAGAAAACCTAGCGTCAAAAAAATTGTTTTGAAGAGTACAAAAAACGCAGATAAAAAGAGACCACGCAGGAGCGTGGTCTATAAAATGGTGGCTATGACGAGACTTGAACTTGTGACCCCCGCATTATGAGTGCGGTGCTCTAACCAACTGAGCTACATAGCCGAAAACTGTGGGCGCATTATCTTAACTTTCAATACACACGTCAAGCACAATTTTAAAAAATTTGAGAAGTGGGCCTATAAGCCGGGTTCTGTCGAGGACGATCATTCCTCTAGGCGTACAATCACTCATACGCTCAAGCGACCTACCCGAATCCAGCACGGGCCGTGCCTCAGGATTCCTATTTGGTCTTGCTTCTGGTGGGGTTTACCTTGCCGTGAACTGTTACCAGACACGCGGTGCGCTCTTACCGCACCCTTTCACCCTTACCTCACGAATGAGGCGGTCTACTCTCTGCTGCACTTGCCGTCGACTTTCGCCGCCCAGGCGTTACCTGGCACCTTGCCCTATGAAGCCCGGACTTTCCTCCCCTGTTTCAGTCACGGAGACCTCCACAGCAGCGACCGTCCAGCCCACTTCGTGGCGCATCTTATCAAAGATCGAAGTTAATTGCTCGCATTTTTTTGCCCAGTTAACTTTTTGTATTTCGCCATCAAGTCATCATGCGATTCGACATGTTGCGGATCGAGCGGAATACAATCAACAGGACAAAACAACTGACACTGTGGCTGATCATGATGACCGATGCATTCCGTACACAATGCTGGATCGATCTCATAAATCAGCTCACCCATATAAATGGCTTCATTGGGACAAACAGGTTCACAGACATCACAGTTAATGCATTCATCTGTAATATATAAAGACACACTACCAACCTTGTTGATGTTTACGTTCAAAGGCCTCAACCACAATGGCAGGCACAAATTTGGTCACATCACCTTTTAAACGAGCAATTTCTCTTACCAATGTCGATGAGATAAATGAATATTGCTCAGAGGGAGTTAAAAATACCGATTCAAAATGTGGGTCAAGTTGACGGTTCATATTCGCCAGTTGAAACTCATATTCAAAATCAGAAATTGCTCTTAAACCACGTAGTACTGCTGTTGCACGCTGTTCACGGAAGAAGTTAACCAGCAAACCATCAAAACCAACAAACTCAACATTGGTCAAATGACTCAATGATGCTTTGGCCAATTCAACACGCTCTTCTAAACTAAACACAGGATTTTTATGATGACCAATCGCGATTGCAACCACAACTTCATCAAACATTTTTGATGCTCTTGCAACCAAATCAACATGTCCATTGGTAATTGGATCGAAAGTCCCCGGATAAATCACACGTGTTTTAGACATGCGTTGTACTCTAGTTAATGAGATAAGACGCGTATTTTAACAAATGTTCGGCCTAAACGCGAAATTCCTAAAGAATGGAAAAAGGTTGCGTTTTACGGCACAATAGCTGTAATTGTGGAAGTTTAGATTATGGCGCAAGCAACAGTTGTAAAAAATAATAATGGTTAATGTTTTTTATAATTCTTTACAGTTCTTTTTAATTATATAAATAATTGAAATAAAACAAATACTATCATTATTAGTTCTTTTTAGTGTCTTTCAATCCTCCGTCAAAACGGGTAATAATACGGGTAACATTTTATTCAAAGTACTCGCAATGGCTACTACAAAACTTTCTGATGTTAAAATTAAGAATCTGAAACCAAAAGATAAATTATATAGACTCCTAGACTCTGATCGGCTATATATAGAGATTAGACCAACTGGTGCTAAGGTATGGCGATTCAAATTTGTTTTTCAGGGGAAAGAATCATCAATGAGCTTGGGTGAATACCCTTCTATTAGTTTAGCCGAGGCTCGTTCTTTAAAAGACCAAATGAGAGCAAAGCTAGCAAAAGGCATACACCCTGTTGAAGATCGAAAAAATATTAGAGCCCAAGCATTAGCCGAAACAACCAATACCTTTGATTCAATTGCTGCTGAATTTAAACTGAAACGAATGTGTTCAAAGTCCGAAACATATCAAGGGAAGTTTGATATTGCTTTAGAAAAAGATATTTCACCTGTTATTGGGAAGAAGAATGTAAACGAGGTAACAGCAGCAGATGTGCTTAAAATACTTGATAACACTGTAGATCGTGTTGTAAAAGAATCAAATGGAAGATTTACTGGTGCGTCTGCGGCACTTGAGAACAGAAGATTTGTTGGGGGTGTTATTCGATATGCTATAGCAACGCTTCGTGCTGAGAATGATCCTACTTATGCAGTACGTGATGTAATTAAACGTCCTCGTGTCAATCATGCAAGAGCATTAACGAAAGAAGAGCGATACAAAGCTAGAACAAGCCTACCTAAATACAATGGCACACAAACTGTGAAGAATGCAGGCTTTATCCTTTTATACACAATGCTACGTGCTGTAGAAATCAGGAAGATGCAATGGTCATGGGTAGACTTTGAATCAAGATTAATTACATTTCCAATTGAAGTGATGAAGAAAGCTAGAATCCACGTACTGCCAATTTCAGATCAGGCATATAAGGTTCTGCGACAGCAGTATGAAATATCAGGTGATGGCATTCTGGTGTTCCCTGCTATTTTTAGCAAAAAGAGTAACGGGATGCTTTCACCATCAACTTTAAATAGCATGCTGGAGTATATCGGCCTGAAAGATGTAACTACTCATGATTTTAGAGCCACAGCATCAACCTTACTATATGAAAAGGATTATGAGGAAACGTGGATAGAGAAACAATTAGCACATGCTGAATCCAATAAAACTAAAGCCTCTTATGATCATTCTAAGCATCTAAAACAAAGACGGAAAATGATGCAAGACTGGGCTGACATTGTTGACAGTTGGAAGATAACGATACTATAAACAAAAATATATAAATGTGTATGGAGCTAGTATTTTGCTGACACTGATTGGTGAACGACCTCTACTGTACCATCACAAAATACATACTTCCTTCCTGCCCGCTGTTAATCTGCTGAAGGATCATCATGGACTTGCCATCCTGACTCCTTTGATGGATTGGACAACAAAATAAAATAATCCATTAATTTATAGTAACTTAAAATAAAAAAATTAAGTTAAGGTGTAAATTTGGAGTAAACTTTATTTTTATGTATCAAAACATAAATCTTCAATATTTTCACTCCCAAATAGATTATTCACAGTTACAAGAGCTGTATCAGATAGTGTTTGAGTAGCTAACACAGCTAGTCTTGTCATTGGACGAGAAATTGATACATAAAATAGATTACGGGCTCTATGAAAACCATCGAAGTTTGCCGTAGTCAACTTTTTAGTCTCAAGCAACTCAAAGAGCTGTGGCCACTTATAATTATTCCATCCGCCACCTAAAATCACTAATACATTCTCAAACTCAGCCCCCTTAACACTATGCTGCGTTGCAAATGGAGTCTGCTTTTCAATAAACTTTGTAACCTCAATTACTTCCTTATATGGGATTTCTCTTAATTTATTATAACGTAATAGTTTTGAAGACATTTCCGTGTCAGGCGAGTTCCTTAATGAAATAAGCTCATCGTCTCGTCTAAGTACTCTATCTGGAGGAGATGGACGTTTTGTATGCTTTAAATGGTCTATAACTTGCCCTATTGTCCCTTCTTGCCTTAATTTTAATAATTGATCCATATCTCGGCGCCAACAAGATTTATCTTCATGCTTAGTTATTGCTGGCTTTGAGCCAAAGATTTTAAACATCTCTCCATAATTTGATAAGCCATAGTTGGCACTCATTGGTTCAACTATTTCTGCAAAAAATTTTATTACTGGGTCTTCTTTTTTTGCAAATTGATCATTACGTCCTTCAAACACTTTAATTAATTGAGGATATCCTTGTTCAGAAGCTAAAACATTATGGCTTAACATCAATATTTTAGTTTTTTCAATATCCCAACCCTCATTTTTTAGTCTCTGTATCAAACTTGCACGAGTAGATCGAGCTATATCTATTGGCAAATCCTCTTTTGAATGCCTCTCATTAGTCCGTGTCCCCCTATAAGAATTTGTATGAAAGAATCTAGCCTCACCTTTTGCATCTGGTAAGCTTACAGCTTGCGGTAAGTCTGGTCTTAAATTATTCAATATATTTACAATTGCTGGAACTGATCGAAAATTTGATCCTTTAGCAATCTCTTCAATTGGATACTCTGCTAACCCATATTCATTACCATAAATAGTCTGCCAATGATCTCCAAAAAGACCAAACAGCGGACCCACTTTTGGTTTTAAGAAATACTCTGTAATAGCCTCCATAAATTGGCGATTTGTATCTTGATATTCATCAATAAAAACTACTGGAAACTGATTGCTAAATATTTGCCTAAACTTTTCTTTACTTAGTAATTTGGCCATTATCATTGGAATATCATCATGACTCAGTGTAATTTTCTGATCATTAACACCAAAGAAGCCCAACTCATATTCCACTGATTTAGAACCAATGCCACCACCTTGTTCAACTTTTTCTTTTCTTAAATGATCTTCAATAAGAATCTCTCTTATAGCTTTTTGAAATTGGCGCATAAAAGCCCATGAGAATCCATGGATAGTATCGACTAAAATTGCTGGATGATCTTCAATTTCCTGAGCAATCTCATTTCTTGCAACTTCGGTATAAGTAATACAAGCTACTTTTTTACCTGCTTGCATTAGTGATGTACCACGTTCTTTAATAATTGATTTTAGGGCATGAACTAAAGAAAATGTTTTCCCTGCACCTGCACCAGCTTCTAGCCGAAAGCTTCTCCCTTCTTTTATAGCTGCATTAATTTTTGCTTCAGCTACTTGAGCAGCAATTATTGCTGGATTGTTTAGAATCTCACTCATGCTACTTTTTCGCCTGTAATTAATTCAAAATTTGAGTTTTCTATGGTGTCCATTTCAGATAACCAAATTAAACCTTCCTTGATATATCTTGGTGCCAACCAATCTTTTATTTGAATTGCATATTCTAAGGCGAAATCAGCTTTCTTAAGTCCCTTTGCTTTTTCCCAAGCCGCAATAGCAATATCTTGTTCTATTGGCAGTTTAAATTTAGATAGATTGGCTAATATGAAAGCATCCTCATAACTTCTACCACAAATATTACTTTCAGGATCTTCTGGTATTTGATATGCAATTCTACGAAATTTAACTTGTTTCTCTTCAGCTGTCTTAGCAATCAAGACTGAAGGGGAAATTTGACTATCATCACTTTCTGCCTTTTTCTTAACCTTACCAGTATCATCAACGTCTTTAGGATAAAACCAATTTTTAATAGCAGCATTTGATATATTCTCACCATCAGCTACAGGACATTTCACCCATGCTTCTACCTGTTTTCCATTCTTAGTTATCATCTCTTTTTTTGTTGAGTCTAGATCAGTGATTACCAAAGTTTTCAACTCGAGGAAGTCAAGAAGTGGATAAAAAATATGAGCATATGCTCCCCCTACTTCAACACAAGTAACATATTGTCTGGCCAGTTTTTGTGATTCATCAAGAGTTTCATCGACTAATTGGCATAACCTTGGCATTAACAAACGTTCTGTTGTTCCTTCAACTAAAATAGCTTTATCAGCAAAGTAAAGATCACACTTCGTTAAGGTCATATATTGATGCAGAAATTTTTGATCTGTATCCGAAACACTACTCAAGCCTTTCTTAAAATCTTTAACCTTTGTATGGCGTATGTTTTCTACTTTATCCCTTTCATTATAAAAATATCTAACAGCATCAAATGTTGCTGCATTGGCAACATGTGGAGAGTGTGTAGTGATAATGAACTGGATATTCCATTTATCTTCGTTAGAATAACTATCAGATAATTTCTTAACAGCCACATTTAATTGATTAATAAAAACTTCCTGCATTTGAGGATGTAAATGAGCTTCTGGTTCTTCAATAAATATTAAATGAGTAGCCGGTCTAATTGATTTGGATCTGTAAATTTTGTGGTAACTTGCTAGCTGTAGCAACATGTAAATCAAATTACGAGTCCCTAGACCATTATACCCTTCTGGTAAATGGACTCCATCAACTCCGCTATAAACGACCTTAGTATGTCCTGATAATAATGATTCCACGTTTAATGATGTCTCTGGTCTTATCTCAGTATCATTAAGACTTGGAAATCCCATTACGTTCATAACTGGCAGTAATTCTTTAAGCATGCCATCAAAGTCAAGTTGGACATTATGCTCAATACTTTCAACAGATTGCTTTAATCTTATAGCTAAATCTTGATCAGCCTCGGCCGCAGACGGTGCTGTAGCTGTTTTAAATAACTCACTCAGTAGTTTACCTATTACATCAGCATCTCCTAATTTTGTTTTATCAAGATTCCTTTGAGCCAAAACAAAGTTACATTGCAACAACGCTGTTAACGCAGATGTCCCATCAAAATCTCTTATATTTGTACTATCAGTAGGATCAATTGCACTTACATGAACCCCATAAGCCTTAGACAAATTACTCTTCAAATTTTTATAAAAATGTGTACGAGGTTCAACTGTTGCTGAAGATGGAGTAAGGTCGAATAGTAAATGCATATTTTTCAAAATAGGGCGATACTCAATTCGAACAATAGCTGTTGTAGAATCTTCATCTAAATCAATAACAAAAGGGGATAGAGAGCCTAAATCAGGCGAAAATTTATTATATCGAAATGTAAGCGTAAGTGAGATTCGAGGAAGTGCTTCTAGTATCTTTTCTGGACTTCCCCCTTCCTCTCTTAATTCTTTGGCTTTTAGAAATTTCTCTCGTGATAAAACTGAAAAATCCTCTAGCCGAAATCGTGCTCCAGACTCACCACAAAAACAATCAAAAATACTGGTAAAAGATGTCTTTCCACTATTATTACGCCCAACAATTACAGTTGAATTCTCTTCTAATCCGAATTCAACGCTCTCAAGAAGCCTAAAACCTTCTACTTTAATTTTTTCAATGAGCATTATTACCCCCAATTATTTATTGTAAGCTTTAAAAGCTTTCGCTAAGAGTTTAACCTAATAGCTAAGATACTATTATTTATTTAAAAACAGAAAATACAACTAAAGTATAAAATATTATAATCTCTAGAATTAGATTCAAAAAAATAAACTTGCTCTATTTAGTCTTGTTGATGGATAGGTAATTTCAGCGTACCAAGCAAGGTGATAAAAACTAAAGCAGTTAAAATTATTAATAAGATATTGATTCCCCACTTTTCAAGAATAAACGCAGAGATGAGAGGTCCGAAAGCCAAAGCAATCATGATAGGCCGCCCCAATAGACCCATTCTAATTGCATACCCCTCCTGCCCAAATAGTGCTAGAGGTAATGTGCCTCGAATAATTGTAAGAATACCATTCCCTGCGCCGTATAAAGCTGCACCAAGCAAAGCTAAGACATATCCATCCGCGAACAAAAAAAAGAGACCAAAGAAGCTAATCAATACACCCAAACGACTCGACCAACTAGGATGTATGTTTCTAAACAAAGAAAACTCCAGCAATCTCGCTAAGATCTGCGCGGGACCAATCATCATCCCAATCGCAAGGGCTGTTGATAAACTAAAGCCAATTGTTTTTAGCATCGATAATAGATGGACTGAAATTGTCGCCACTACAAAAGATTGTACTGTCAAAATAGCGGCCACCAACATAAATAGCCGATTATCTTCTTTGTGTCCCGTGGTTTGGTTATTGAGCTCTTTACCATGAGTTTCCGTGCCTTGCTCTTCTCTAGGAAGTAAAAAGTAATGCAACGGTAGACCTAGAAGAAGATGAAACAATGCCAGAATAAAACAACTGATTCTCCAACCGTATAAGCCTTCTAAAAATACAATTAGCGCCCAACCGATGGTACTGGCTAAACCGCCTAATAATGTCACACCAACAATCGCCGTTTTTGCATCTTTACCAAGTAATCGACCCAATGTTGAAAATGCGGCATCATACAGGCCAAATGCCATACCAATACCGAGCATTGTCCACGCAAAATAATAAATAAGTAGATGAGTAGAAAGCCCTAAACATATCAGCCCGACAGCAAAGAATATTGAACCAATAGACAGTGCTTTTCTTCCACCAAATTGCTCGATAAACCGCCCAACTTTTGGAGAACAAATACCTGTAACTATAAATCCCCAAGACAACCCAGCAATCACTAAAGTTAGAGACCATCCTGTGTCTTTGGCAATAAGATTAGCTAGTACTGCGGGTAAATAAAAAGTGGAGCTCCACGCAAGAATCTGCGTGAAGCCCATGACAGCAATGAGTTTGTATTTTTTTGAATGAAGTAGCATCACAATAAAGAAATATCCATAAAGTATTGAGGGGCAATGCAAACCTATCTATACACTGCCTTAAAATGCATAGCTCTTAAACATTAGCCAAATAAGCATCTATTTCATCTACCGTTGCTCTTGCTGTTCTAGAAACCCCAATTAATGTTGCAGATGCCATGCCTGTCCATTCCCCATAGCCAACCAACCAAAGGTTATTTACTTTTATTGAGCGTCCATCTTTCACAGCAACTGTCTGATCAGGTTCTACTACATCAAGACTTCTTAAGTGATTCAATGAAGCTTTAAACCCTGTACACCAAATCACAGCATCTACAGCTTGTGTTGAACCATCAGCCCATATAACCGAATTCTCTTCAAATGCAGTAAAAGGTTCTCGGCTATGCAATACGCCACGTTCGCGTGCCTCTTTTACACTGTCAATCATGACAATATCACCTAGACCACCAACAGGCTGATCAATCACACGACCTTCCTGTTGGGCTTTTAAACGTTCAGTTGCCCGAAGAAATAAAACACGCCCATCAACATCATCAGATAAAAATTGAGGTGGTGTTACTGTGACCCAAGTGGTATCGGCAACTTTTGAGACTTCGGCAAGAATTTGTGCCCCTGAGTTACCACCACCAACTACGATCACTTTTTTATTAATAAAAGGCTCTGCATTTACATAATGTGCTGAATGCGTTTGTAATCCTTCAAATCGTTCATGTCCTTCATAATGCGGAATATAAGGCTGACTCCATGTCCCCGTAGCACTGATCACCACTTTTGCTCGCCAATATTGATCACCAGCATAAACATCTAAGTAACCAGCTTTTTGTTCGATATGATCGACATGAACAGGTCGAATAATCGTAAATTGATAGCGTTGCTCATATGCCGACAAGTAGTCAATCACTTCATTTCGCGTTGGGTAGGTTTGTTCAGTTGTTGGCATCATCCAGCCTGACAACGAGCTCCAAGTATTTGGAGAAAAAAGACGAAGCGATTCCCAAGCATGTGACCATGCACCACCCGCCTGAGATTGATCATCTAAAATAATAAATGGAATTTTCTTACGTTTGAGGAAATAAGCTGTAGCAAGTGCTGCCTGACCACCACCAATAATGACTACATCGACTTCAGCTTGTAATTGAGTCAAAGCATCTCTCCTATTATTTATTGTCATAATCAAAATTTAACGCCCAGTCTGCAACAGACTGGGCGTATTTCATATAATTTTCAAACGTTTAAATGAGTCTTTCAATTGCTCAATTGATCAAGATACTTTTCGGCATCCAAAGCTGCCATACAGCCTGAGCCTGCCGAGGTAATTGCTTGACGATAAATGCTATCAGCAACGTCACCCGCAGCAAACACACCTGCCACAGAGGTTGCTGTTGCATTACCTGAAGTGCCACTTTGTACTTGAATGTAGCCATCACGTAGGTTAAGTTGACCGTCAAACATACCTGTATTCGGTTTGTGACCAATAGCAACAAATAAGCCCTGAACTTCAACGTCTTGTGTGCTTCCGACCAAAGTTGACTTCAAGCGAACTGAAGTAACACCAGTATTATCACCTAAGACTTCATCAACTTGATTGTTCCAAAGAATACTAATTCTGCCTTCTTTTTCTTTGGCAAAAAGATGATCTTGTAGAATTTTCTCTGAACGCAAACTCTCTCTACGATGAACTAAGGTGACATGTTCAGCAATATTAGAAAGATAAAGCGCTTCTTCAACTGCGGTGTTACCACCACCCACGACCATAACTTTTTGGTTCTTATAGAAGAAACCATCACAAGTCGCACAAGCACTGACACCTTGACCCATGAATTTAGCTTCTGATTCAAGACCCAAGTATTGTGCTGTCGCACCTGTAGCAATAATCAGTGCATCACAAGTAAATTCTTCCATGTCGCCTTTAAGCACAAATGGACGGACACTTAAATCAACTTCATTGATGTGGTCATACACAATCTCTGTGCCAAAGCGTTCAGCATGGACTTGCATCCGCTCCATAAGTACAGGACCAGTTAAACCTTCTGAGTCACCCGGCCAGTTATCTACCTCAGTGGTCGTTGTTAATTGACCACCAAGTTGTATACCCGCAATTAATGTGGGTTTTAAGTTTGCGCGTGCTGCATATACAGCAGCACTATAACCCGCAGGTCCTGAACCTAAGATCACTAATTTAGAATGTCTCTTTTGCATTTCTAATCACCTAAAGTTTATAAGCTACGTTGATTGACACGCTTAGATAATTCTTCTGCCGACTCTTTTCGCTCTGAATAACGATCTGTGAGGTACTGACTTTGTCCACGAGTGAGCAAGGTGAACTTATATAGTTCTTCCATTACATCGACAATTCGATCATAGAAGGATGAAGGTTTCATCCTTCCATCTTCTTCAAACTCTAAAAAAGCTTTTGGAATAGATGATTGGTTAGGAATGGTGATCATGCGCATCCAACGGCCTAAAATACGCATCTGGTTTAAGCTGTTAAAGGACTGCGAACCGCCACTAACCTGCATCAATGCCAAAGTTTTTCCTTGCGTTGCTCGAATTGCACCACCTGCCAATGGTATCCAGTCAATTTGTGATTTAAAAATCGAACTCATTGAGCCATGACGTTCAGGTGAGCACCACACCATCCCTTCTGCCCAAGCGAGTAAATCATGTAACTCTTTCACCTTTGGATGCTCAGTGTCCGCGTCTTCAGGTAAGGGCAAACCTTTCGGATGAAAAATTTTTACTTCAGCACCAAACTGCTCCAAGATACGCCCTGCTTCCATCACCGCCAATCGGCTGTATGAACGTTCGCGGTTAGAGCCATACAGCAGCAAAATACGTGGTGGATGATCCAGCTCTTTAGCTTGTACTTTTTCTAAAGTAGGTTGATCCAAAAGATTCATATCTACATTCGGGAGAGTCATAGAAATTACACCTCTTCTTTAAAAAACTTTTTTCTGAGCCATAAAGACACGCTAACTAAAGCAATCAATACAGGCACTTCAACCAACGGACCAATCACTGTGGTAAATGCCACAGGTGAAGCTAAACCAAAGGTTGCAATCGCTACAGCCAGCGCTAACTCAAAGTTATTCCCAGCAGCAGTAAATGAAATTGCTGTTGTTTTAGGGTAGTCATTCCCCATCCATTTGCTCATAAAGAAGCTAATGAAGAACATCACGATAAAGTAAATCGTCAATGGAATGGCAATACGTAAGACATCTAGTGGCAAGCTCACTACATCGTTCCCTTTGAGGCTAAACATCGCCACAATCGTGAATAATAAAGCCAACAAACTCAGTGGACTGATCTTAGGTAAAAAGACATTTTGATACCAATCAAGACCTTTAGCTTTCACTAGAGTGAATCGTGTAATAAAGCCAAGGAAAAATGGAATTCCCAAATACACTAATACCGCATGGGTAATCGTCCAGAAATCGACATTGATCACTTGCCCTGCAACACCAAAATATGGCGGTAAGAAAGTCAGAAATAACCAAGCATAGGTACTAAAAAACAAAATCTGGAAAATACTATTGAATGCCACCAATGCAGCTACATATTGGTTATCACCACAGGCTAAACCATTCCACACCAAAACCATCGCAATACAGCGAGCTAAACCGATCAAGATCAAGCCTGTCATGTACTCTGGATAGCTATGCAAAAAAATAATGGCTAATGCAAACATCAGTACTGGTGCAATCACCCAGTTCTGTACCAGTGACAAAGTTAAAGTTTTTTTATCTTTAAACACTTGTGGTAGCGCTGCATAATCCACTTTGGCTAACGGTGGATACATCATCAGAATCAAACCAATCGCTATTGGAATATTGACAGAATCAATACTCATTTTATCCAAAGCGACGGAGGCTTGCGGAAAGAACACACCTATCGCAATCCCCAATGCCATGGCGATAAAAATCCATAGAGTGAGGTTACGATCTAGAAAGGATAATCTTTGTTGAGCCATGATGTTCTCATTCAATATGCGAAATTTGATTGATTGCTGCAATCAAATCTGGGCGAGACATATGAGTTGTATCTATTGCCAATAAAGCGTCTAAGCGGCGGTTGATATGATCAACAGTAACTTGGAATGCTTTTAATTTTTCTTCTTTCGGCAAATCTAAATGTGAAGGATCAGCCAAGCCCCAATGGGCCTTGATCGCTCCACCCAAATATAGTGGACACGCTTCCTGAGCTGCTGAATCGCAAACAGTAATCACCACGTCAGGTTGATATTGTTCACAGTCATCAATGGTTTTGCTCCACAAACCATCTGTTGAAAGACCAAGATTCTCTAAAGTTTCTATGGTCAATGGATGTACTTGCCCTGATGGCTTACTACCTGCACTGTAAGCTATCCACCCTTCAGGCGCGCGGCTGTTAAAAAGAACTTCTGACAGGATGCTACGGCAACTATTTCCAGTACACAAAAAAAGAAATTTCATACTCTGTTACTCACAATAACTATTTATTTGGATATTTTGGGAAGCTTTATTCGCTATGGTTTGACTGCTTACCAAAAGATTCAGAACGTCATGGCACCACATTGGTAATTGCGGATTAATGCTGTAATACACCCATTGGCTTTGTCTCCTGTCCTGTAAGAGACCAGAAGAACGCAATAACGCTAAATGCCTAGAAATCTTTGGCTGACTCAGTTGCAACTTTTCAGTCAAATCACAAACACATAATTCTTTATTCTCAGCGACTAAAGTCACGATATTTAGTCGAGTTTCATCTGATAAGCATTTAAAAAAATTAACTTGGTCCATTCTTAACTCCCATTCACTTATTTGGATATGCGGATAATCACATACAAAAAGTAAAATTTTTAATTCACTCGTTGACCATTTTCATCAATCACTTTTTCACCATCCTCTTTCGTAAAGGCACCCTTCTGAGGTAATGGTAGAATATCTAAGACAACTTCAGAAGGACGGCTTAAGCGAGTGCCTAATTCAGTAACAACAAATGGTCGATTAATCAATATTGGATGATCAAGCATAAAACTAAGTAACTGCTCATCACTCAAATCACTACGATCAAGGTCTAAATCCCGATAAGGATCTACATTCTGGCGAATGGCCTCTCTTACTGTTAATTTTGCATCCTGAATCAATTTAACTAATTCGTCATGACTAGGTGGTGTAATGAGATATTCAATCACAGTTGGCTCAATCCCTGTATTACGGATCAAAGCCAAAGTGTTGCGAGATGTCCCACAAGCTGGGTTGTGATAAATCGTCACAGTTGATGAAGTTGTCATCGAATTGAGCTCTTTTGATAATTTATAATATCTTTATATTCGAATTACCATATATATGCAATACCATATGTTTTGTTTTTTATTAGAGAATAAGGCTCTTTTGAAAAGAACCTCATTACTATCAAAATTCTATCTACTAAATCATCCTATTTTTTTAACTTAGCAGCTACGACTGTGTATGTTTCTCCCTCAGCCTTTAATTCAAAATCAACTTTTTGCCCTACTGCAAGCCCATTCAATAATGCAGGATCAGCAACTTTAAAGCCCATGGTCATCGCAGGCCATTTAATCGCAGGAATTGCCTCATGATCGAGTGTCAAAATATTTTCTTTCGTATCAATAGCCGTAATCACTCCAACTGCTTGAGTTGTCGTTGCTGTAGATGATTCTTTACTCATCTGCTCCATAGGCGCTTCCGCTTTCTTTTGCTCTGACGCCTCATTTTTACTACATGCACTTAACGCAGTAACAGTGGCAACAAGAGCGACAATTTTAATAAATTTAAACATAATAAAACCTCTTTGAACGAAATAAGAAAACTATCAAGATTTTGATAGTTTTCTTTTGATTAAAAGCTGATATGCAGCGGGAATAACAAACATTGATAAAAGTGGAGCTGAAATCATGCCCCCAACCATAGGTAAAGCAATACGACTCATCAATTCAGAGCCCGTTCCAGTTCCTAAAAGGATAGGAATCAAACCCGCCAGAATGACAGCTACAGTCATCGCTTTAGGGCGAACCCGTAGTACTGCCCCTGTACGAAGGGCATCATTGAGTTGCTGCTCAGTTAAAGATGATAAATTTTGTTGAGCATGTTCTATCGCCTGCTTTAAATAAAACAACATGACCACTCCAAACTCTGCGGCAACACCGGCAAGTGCAATAAAGCCTACTGCAATGGCAATTGAGAAATTATAACCACTGAAATACATTGCCCAAATACCACCAATTAAAGCGAATGGTAGAGTCAGCATAATCAGAGCAGCATCTTGTACTTGTCTAAAAATCAGATACAGCAATAGAAAAATGATCATCAAAGTGATTGGTATTACTACCTTTAGGCGAGCATTTGCTCTTTCCATAAATTCAAATTGACCTGAATAACTAATACTCATACCCGCAGAGCGTTTCACTTGTTGGTCAATAGACTGTTTCAAATCCCGAACAACGGAGGCTAAATCACGTCCTTGTACATCAACATAGACCCAACCACTTGGACGAGCATTCTCACTTTTTAACATCGGAGGACCATCTGTGATTTGAATGTTGGCAACACTACTCAAAACAATTTGCTGACCTGATTCAGTCAGAATTGGTAAATTTCTTAATGCCTCAAGTGAATCTCGAATTTCTCGCGGATAACGTACATTAATAGGATACCTTGCTAACCCTTCAACAGTTTCACCAATATTTTCCCCACCAATTGCTGATGACACAATTTGCTGTACATCGGTGATATTGAGACCATAGCGTGCAGCTTCCATTCGATTAATATCGATATCAACATATCGCCCACCAGTGAGTCGTTCAGCTAAAGCTGAGCTAACACCGGGCACTTTTTTGGCAACCTGTTCAATTTGTTGTGCTACCCGATCAATATCTTGCAAATCATTTGCTGAAATCTTGATCCCGATTGGGCTTTTAACCCCGGTCGCCAACATATCAATTCTGTTACGAATAGGCGGCACCCAGATATTTGTTAAACCCGGTACTTGAACAGCTTTATCCAGTTCTTTTATCAACTTATCTGGTGTCATACCTGAACGCCATTCAGATCGTGGTTTAAACTGAATCGTGGTTTCAAACATTTCTAAAGGTGCAGGATCTGTAGCCGACTCTGCTCGCCCAGCTTTACCAAATACAGTGGCAACCTCTGGAACAGTTTTAATCATTCGATCAGTCTGTTGAAGTAATTCAGAAGCTTTTGCTGCGGACAATCCCGGTAAAGCTGAAGGCATATACAGTAAATCACCTTCATCCATATTAGGCAGGAACTCTCCACCTAATTGCGTTAAAGGAAAAAGACTGATAAGAAAAATGAGTAACGCACCTAATAACGTTGTCTTTGGATAAGCTAAGACTTTATCTAACATAGGACGGTATATTTTGATGAGAAAACGGTTTAATGGATTCCGTTGTTCAGATGGTAACTTCCCGCGAATCCAGTATCCCATCAAAACTGGAATCAATGTAATAGATAGCCCCGCAGCAGCAGCCATGGCATAAGTTTTAGTAAATGCCAATGGAGAGAACAATCGTCCTTCTTGTGCTTGCAAAGTAAAAATGGGAATAAAGGATAAAGTAATGATGAGTAAACAGAAAAATAAAGCAGGCCCAACCTCACTGGCAGAACGTGTAATGATGTCCCAACGCTCTTGTATTTCTAAAACTCGATCAGGATGTTCATGTTGCCAAGCTTCGATATGCTTATGTGCATTTTCGACCATAACCACAGATGCATCAACCATAGCACCAATCGCGATTGCAATCCCACCCAATGACATGATATTGGCATTTAGTCCCTGATAATACATCAATAAAAAGGCTGACAAGATTCCCAAAGGCAAAGAAACAATCGCAACCATTGCTGAACGTAAATGCCAGAGGAATAGCCCACAAACCAAAGCCACTACAATAAACTCTTCAATTAATTTATGGCTGAGATTCTCTACCGCCCGATCAATCAATTGACTGCGGTCATACACAGAAACAACTTGTACACCTTTCGGTAGACTTTGTTGTAATTCAGCAAGTTTTTCTTTTACAGCAGTAATGGTTTCACGTGCATTTTTACCAGCACGTAAAATCACAACACCTCCAACAGTTTCCCCTTGTCCATTGAGTTCAGTAATTCCACGACGCATTTCAGGACCGAGTTGAATCGTTGCAACATCTCCAAGAGTGATTGGAACACCTAAATCGTTTGTACGTAACGGAATCTGCCGAAAATCTTCTAATGTTTTTAAATAACCTGAAGCTCTCACCATATATTCAGTTTCAGCCATTTCTAGGACTGAACCGCCAGTTTCCTGATTTGCCTTTTGAATTGCTTCAATTATGCTTCGCTGAGTTATACCGAATGCTGCCATTTTGGTTGGGTCTAAAACAACTTGATATTGTTTAACCATCCCCCCAATTGTGGCGACCTCAGCCACATTTGGTACTGTCTTCAGTTCATACTTCAAAAACCAATCTTGTATGCTTCGCAGTTGTGAGAGATCATGTTGCCCTGTTGGATCAACCAAAGCATATTCGTAGATCCAACCAACACCTGTAGCATCTGGTCCTAATGAAGATTTTGCATTTGCAGGCATTCTTTCTTGTATTTGATTGAGATATTCCAATACACGAGAACGTGCCCAATAAAGATCAGTATGTTCATCAAAAATGACATAAACAAACGAATCACCAAAAAAAGAATAGCCCCGAACAGCTTTAACACCGGGTACTGATAACATGGTCGTTGTTAAAGGATAAGTCACCTGATTTTCAACAATTTGTGGTGCTTGACCGGGAAAATTAGTTCGCACAATCACTTGTACATCAGACAGATCTGGCAAAGCATCAACCGGAGTATTCTTGACAGCCCAAGTTCCCCAAACGGCAAGAACTACAGCAGCTAATAAGACAAATACTCGATTTGTAATTGAAAAACGAATAATACGGGCGATCATAATGGTTCTCCCGTTTAGTTCTGCATAGATGTCATAGACATCTTGGAAATGTCAGAAATAACATAAGCATCCCCAACACGTGTAAAACGAAAACTGACCTGCTCGCCTTGCTGAATTTGGGTAAATGGTTGTACTGGTTGTTTAAAGCTCATGGTCATAGCCCCCCACCCCAATTCAGCAATTGCATGATGTGAAATGGTAATGTCTTGAGCTGTAACTTTTTCCACTTTACCAATGCCTTGGTATATTGATGCCTTAGTCACTTGAGATGATGTAATCGATTGTCCAGTGTTCAGCTTATCCAGTACACCCTGTAAATTGGCCTCAGAATCAATTAGGAATTGTCCCGAAATCACGATTTTCTGACCAGCGTTCAAACCCTGTAGAATTGCTATTTTATTTCCGTCACTCTGTCCTAACTGTACAACAACAGGTTCGAAACGCCCTTTTTCATGTGCGACAATAATAATATTACGAGTACCTGTACGTATAACAGCTTGCTCTGGCACAACTAAACTGCTTTGAGGATTGTTGGAAAATTTGACAGAAGCAAACATTCCGGGCTTGAGTTGCCCCTCTCTATTGGGTAACTCAATACGAACTTTTATGGTTCTGCTTGTAGTATCTAATGTCGGTAAAATATCAATGACTTTGCCAGACACTTTTTGAGGGTACGCAGCAAAAGTTGCTTCGATTTTATCTCCTCGCTTTATCCCAGCAATTTGCGTTTCAGGCACTGCTGCTTCTAACCAAATTGGATTCACGCCTTTAATGGTGGCAAGTGTTTGCCCCATAGCTAAAGCCATTCCACTACGAACTTCTAGTGAGTCAATGAATCCACTCAAAGGAGCACTCAAAGTCATATTAGACTGTACTTGATGTGTCCGTTCGACTTGATGGATCACATTTGGTGGGATTCCCAGAAGCTGTAGGCGTTGTCGACTTGCTTGAATAAGAGAACGGTCTCCTATTTTAAGTACTGCCAAAAACTCAGTCTGTTCCCCAGTCCACTCAGGGATTGAAATATCAGCAATCGGACTCCCTTGAGTCACTATATCCCCGACTGCATGGCCATAAACACGCTGAACAAAACCACTTGCTCGTGTTTGCAGAATTGCTACCTGTCGTTCATTCGCTTGTAATATGCCATTGGTTAACAAGGTATTGCCCATTACAGCCTGTTCGACTGTGGCATAACGAATGGCTAGATTTTGTTGAAGAGCTGGATCAATCTTTACTCCTGCACTTTCAGTTATTCCAGAAGTACTTTCATCCGCATACTTAGGGACTAACTGCATATCCATAAAAGGGGATTTCCCTGGCTTATCAAAATGCTGTTCTGGTTTCATTGGATCGTACCAGTACAACACTTTAGCAGTTGCCTGATCACTTACAGTTTGCTTTTCATCATTTTGATGCGCATACCAATATCCAATCCCACTACCGACTCCCAAGCTGCCCACAATCAAGCCAGCAATTACAAATGCCAATTTATTTTTTAACATTATCTTGACTCCTCAGCATGGTTTAAGGTGGGTTCTACAAAAGAAAAATAGAGCTGGGCTTTGATAATTGCTTGCTGTTGTTGTAAATCGATGAGACGTAATCGCTGATTTAGTAATGCTTGTCGTGTCTCAATGACATCTGACAAATTGGCTTTACCAGCCTGATAACTTGCTAACTGTAAAGTTACTTTTTCTTTAGCCAAAGGAAGTGTACTTTGAACGGTACGTTGGATTTGTCTTTCAAGAGCTTTTAAATCCGATAGCCCCTCATCTAACATGGTGAGATGGTCGCGGTATTTTATCTCCTGATCTGCTGTAATCCGATTTTGTTCAGCTAATGCTGCCTGAATGAGCGGACCACTACGTTTTTTTGAAAATATTGGTAGTTCTGTTGTCAGTTGTACACCAATCATATCTCCAAATTCAGGAGCACGATGCTGATAGGCAAGCTCAATACCCCAATCTGGTTTTTGAAGGGCTTGGGCTTGCTTAAGCTTTGCTTCAACAGTTTGCTTTTCTGCTTGGAATGCTTTTAGTTCAGGGTGTTGATGCAGATGATGATATAAACGTGATGTATCAAAATTAATTATAGGTTCTTGGGTAGGCAAACTTTCTATTTCAGTTGTACCACTAGAATCCTCACTGATTAATCGGTGTAATTCTAGTTTTGCCTTATTTATATCTCGAAGCAAATCATCTTTTTGATCAAGCAAAATAGTTTTGTCCAGCCTAGGGGAAATTGTATTAGCAACCATGGTTCGACCAGACGCAACCTGTGTTTGTGTAATCTGGGATAGCAATCCATTTTCTGAAAGAAGGTCATCATATAACGCCAGTTTACGCTCAAGATAAAAACGTTTAAGCCATGCCGATGCTACTTTTTGACGTAACTCAATTCGCAGAATTTCTGTTTGAGCATTTGCTGAACCCAATTCAGCTTTTGCTAATTCAACTTCAGCTAATCTTTTGGCACGATTTGGAAAATCTTGCATGATGCCAATCTTTTGCATCGTCATCCCCTCTTGTGTGACAGACCATGCAGCATCACCTGATACAGGGTAATTATCGAGACCCACAAATAGTTTAGGATTGGGCAAAATACCTGAAGCTGAAACTATATTCTCAGCACCTTCAATCTGAGCACTATTAGCTCTTAGAGCAGGCGCATATCGCTCAGCAAGCTTCAATGCTGTATCCAAAGTCAGTGGCTGGGCATAAGCATGTCCATAACTCAAGAAAAAACAGATCGTCGCAATCGAGCATCCACCCCATTTTAGGGACAGCTTTCCTTTATTAAAGTTCATATTTTTAGCTCTAAAATGATGTACACGCGCACGTGCAGAACACCCATAGAAAACTCTATGAATGATGAAGAATCATCAAATTAGTTAAAGCGTGGGGGTTTCCATAAATTGGAAAGATCAGATGAGATGAAATTTTGATTTAATGGAGAAAAAGTAGACTGTTCCGCAGGTAAAAAAATCATCGACTGCAAAACATCCAGCGCTGTAGATGTATATGCAATTTTAGAAAATGACATAATACAATCTTGCTTAGACATACATGATGGATCATGTAATTGCTTCTTAATCTTTACCTCAGCTTTCATACAATCCATGTGCATAGCACTTGCTTTTTCATGATCTTCAGAATTCATCATTTGCATGGATTGTGTATCTTGAGATGACATTAAACATGGGCTATGTACAGATGCAGCAGCTGCTGCCGATCCTACAATTAGGATAGCAAAAGATAAAAACAGCGATAAGCATGTCCTTAACAAGTGCATAACATCAAGACCAAAATTTAACCTTTTTAGTTTTACAGATTATCCTGTAAATAACAATCCTATAATTAATTAAACTAATTCTTTAAACAGCGGTTGTTGGTTTATATCAACAACCGCCTTCTAAATTAAAACCGACTTATAACTTGATAAGTTATAAAGGAAAATAAATAAGCCAATGAAAAGAGATAAACAGCCATTACGACTGGTTGTTTCCAACTCCCTGTTTCTCTTCGAATGGTCGCTAGTGTTGCTAAACAATGCGGGGCAAAGATAAACCAAACTAACAATGACATACCTGTCGCTAGCCCCCATCCATCCGGACCAGATATTTGAGATAATAAAGTCTGGGTAACTGCATCTTCATCACCAGACATTGCATAGATCACCCCTAACGCAGCAATAATCACTTCACGAGCTGCCATTGCAGGAATCAAAGCAATACAAATTTCCCAAGTAAATCCAATCGGAGCAAATATTGGATGGATTAGATGCCCTAACTGTCCAGCAATACTATAATTGATTGGTGGCATTGTTGGATTATCAGGTGGTAAAGGGAACGTTACCAAGAACCATAATAAAATAGAAAGTGCGACAATAATTCCACCAACTCTTTTTAAGAATATAGTTGCTCTATCATAAAGCCCCAAAGCTACATTTCGAACATCTGGAATACGGTATGTAGGTAATTCAAAAATGAAAATACTTTCAGTTTTATCTTTTCTGACTAATTTCAGGAATAAAGAAACCAATAAAGCGGATACGATTCCTGACATGTAAAGCCCGAACAGAACTAGACCTTGTAAACTGAGCCAACCATAAACCAACTTATTTGGAATGAATGCAGCGATCAGCAAAGCATATACAGGTAATCGTGCAGAACAAGTCATTAAAGGTGCAATCATAATCGTTGCTAAACGATCTCTTTCAGAGCTAATACTTCTAGTCGCCATGACTCCGGGAATTGCACAAGCAAAGCTCGAAAGTAGTGGAATAAATGAACGCCCACTTAAACCAGCTTTAGACATCAGCTTATCTAACAAAAAAGCAGCTCTAGGTAAGTATCCCGATTCTTCTAAAATTAAAATAAAGAAAAATAAGATCAGAATTTGAGGCATGTACGCGAGTACACTACCAGCACCTGCAATTACACCATCAACGACCAAACTTCTTAAAAGTGGATGAGTGGTCAGAGGTCCTATCGCCCCACCAAACCATGAAATCGAATCCTCAACAAAGGAAATTAATGGTTGAGCCCAAATGAAAACAGCCTGAAACATTACAAACATGGTAAAGGTCAATATTAATAATCCAAAAAATGGATGTAAGAATATTTTGTCTAAGAAAGCCGCTCGTTTATCACCATTATCATTCTTCAATATGACCTGTTTTGTAATATCTTTGATTTGGTCGAAATGATTTAGATCAGAATGATAAGGGGAAATAAACAAATTTTTTTGGTCTAACTGCGTTAATAAACCCTGAATCCCTTTTGTCTTTACAGCTATCGATTCAACAACAGGAATACCTAAGAGCTGAGATAATTTTGATGTGTCAATCGAGATACCACGTTTTCTAACCTCATCCATCATGTTAAGAACAAGTAACATTGGTCTGTTTAAAGCTCTGACTTCAAGTACAAGACTTAAATGAAGATGAAGATTCGTAGCATCCACAACACATACAAAAATATCAGGTATAACTTCACCTTTTAACTCGCCAAAACAGACTGCTCTAGTTACTTCTTCATCTAAACTACTTGGCTTTAAACTGTAAGTCCCAGGTAAATCCAGTACTCGTACAGTATCGCCAGAAGGTAATTTAAAAAAACCCTCTTTCCGTTCTACCGTTACCCCAGCATAATTAGCAACTTTTTGACGAGTCCCTGTGAGGGTGTTAAAAAGTGATGTTTTACCGCAATTGGGATTACCAACGAGTGCAATATTTTTAGTGTTCATTGGTAATCTCTACAAAAATTCGTTCTGCTTCATTTTTTCTTAATGCGAAACGTGAGGTTTCAATTTGAACCAATACGGGGTCACCACCAAAAAGCCCTTTTGCAAGTACTTGTAAGGATTCACCTACTCTAAAGCCCAGCAGTTCTAAACGCTCTAGAACAGGATCATTTTTATCTTGATACTGATCACCCTTTTTAAGATCAATGATTTTTACAATTTGGTCTTGCTTTACTTGAAATAAATTCATTGTCTGCACCTTATTTCAACGCCAAAATTTTTCTAGCGCCGTTAAGCACGAACAATGAAACGAGGATACCAATAATCAAATCAGGGTAAGCTGAGCTAGTCCATGTCACAAGTACACCGGCAAAAATGACTCCCATATTAACGATTACATCATTTGCGGTGAATATCCAACTTGCTTTCATATGGGCACCTCCATTTTTGTGGCCTGTCAATAAATAGAGACAGGCAACATTTGCAATAAGTGCACAGAAAGCAATAATAATCATTATGCTAGATTCAGGCTCACTACCTAGAATAAAGCGCCTAATCACATCAACAATAACAACAAGAGCTAATGACAATTGAATCCAACCAGCGAAATGAGCTGCTTTTACTTGGTACTTAGCTGCTTTTCCTACTACATAAAGTGCTATACCATAAACAGCAGCATCAGCAAACATATCAAGAGAGTCGGCAATAAGACCTGTAGATTCGGCGATAATGCCACTTATGAATTCAATAAAAAAAAGAACACCATTGATCGCTAATAATAATTTTAGTACTTTCGCCTGCTTAGTTGGATCAGGTGCTTCAGGCAATTCCCCCGTAGCTTTTACCGTTTCCACAAGCTTTGCACCAAAGCCAAGGGCTTCAAGTTTTGTGGTAATTTCATTAATCCCATTGGTATGGAAAACAACTAACTGTCTTTGCGCCAAATCAAAAGATAAACCTTTAACTTCATACAAGGGAGAAAGTGCCATTCTTACCATTTGCTCTTCTGCCGAACAATCCATCTTCGGAATCAGAAAAGTACTAGCTTCTTGTGCTTGTTCTTTATTTTCATAAACTTCAGTTTTATTTAATTTTGCCCCAAATCCAAGAACTTCAAGTTTTGTAGTGATTTCATTACTTTCACCATTATGCAGAACTTTTAGGTTTCGGTTCGGCAAATCAAAAACCAAGCTCTTAACATCTATCAATGAAGATAAAGTCATCCGAACCATTTGTTCCTCTGCGGAACAATCCATTTTCGGGATGCTATAGTCACTGATGAAAGCCACTATACTTTCATTGCCACGAACTTGCTCTGGTAAATTTATAGTATCTGGGCCACAGCATGAATTCGACGGCTTAGAGCACGGCTGGTTACTACCGCAGGAATCTTTTTCATCAGGGGTAGGTTCTTGCTGTACCTCATTATCGCAACAAGAACTTTTGCTTTCTTCTGTAGCTAAATCTTTAATTTTACAAGAATCTGTTTTTGATTCATTTTGTTTTTGCTTAGTGTCTTCACAAGAACTTTCTTGATTACAACCGCAACCACTCATTGATGTGCCTATAGTCATATCTTCACGTATTGCATATTAAAATCCCTATAGCTACTATAGAGTCAATAGATCAGGTGACTTGAAATGAACTTAAAAATTGGTGAATTATCTCAGCTATCCGGTTGCCCTGTTGTTACAATACGGTTTTATGAAAAAGAAGCTTTATTACTAGCCCCTAATCGTTCGGAAGCTAATTATCGACTTTATAACAAAGACCACTTAGAGCGACTTCTATTTATTCTTAATTGCCGAACTTTGAATATGAGCTTGGACGAAATAAAAATTTTATTAGCATACAAAGACAAACCTTGTGGAAACTGTAGTTCTATTAACATCTTAGTTGATAAACATATTCATCAATTAGAGCAGAATATCCAAAAACAGATTCAGCTTAAGCAACAACTTTCTGATTTAAGAAGTAAATGCTCTGGTTTTTTGGAAATTAACTCTTGTAAAGTACTTGAAGGGTTATCCGTAAGTTTAAAATAATTAAGAATGAATAATGGAATATCACCATTATTCATTCTTAATAAAATATTTAGAAAACTAATTCAATACCTGCCCCGTATAACCACCCCTTTTCAGAATCTGTAGCTTCTTGAAAAGTTGTTAATTTCTGCCCTTTTTCATATTGATAAGCGACATCAACAAATGGTCTGATACGCTTATTAATCTCGTAACGAGTTTTTATACCTGTCTTTAACTCAGACAAACCTGACTTTGCAGCAAAATCAGAATTATCATTAAGCACAATATCTGCTGCAATATATGGCTGAGTAATTAGCTTTTGAGTGAGTAATAAATCTCGATCAAACTCAAAACTGGCTCCCCAAAAATTATTTTCACCACCATAAAGGTAAGCTTTTGTCTCAAAGAAATAAGGAGCAAGACCTAATAATCCAATAACGCCATCAATGCGATTACTATTACGGTTATTTTTGTCCTCACTATACCTTACCCCAGCTTGAACATCCCAAAATGGTGCAACATTTCTACTGTAAAGAGCTGATACATCATAATTGGGATCATTACTCTCTGCTTTATTCAGATTGGCTTCAACAAACATTCGATTTTCATCTGTTCCAATCAATGTTTCGAAACTCGAACCTAAACTGCCTTTACCATCTTTATCAACTATCCACTCATTGGAAAATTTAGTTGTTTGGTAAATCTGCCCACCATGCTCGTTCAGATGTTTATCATGATTTTGGCTAAGAGTTAAAGTTTCAATTCCTTTGTCTTTTGAAGTTTTTTGAGCAACATTGCGTTCAACATAACCTAATCCGCCTGATTCTCTTAAAAGCACATTCATACTTGAAGTACTCTTATTTAGATTTTCAGTCGAATTATCATTCGCAAATGCCATACCTGCTAAACCAATTAAAGCAACTGATAAAAGTGTTTTTGAAAAAAGTTTTTTAGTGGTTTGCATGTTGATTCACTCCCTTATCATTTGCATGGGGTTGGGCAACGATACTTTTTGAATCAACATCATTGCTATCTACATTTGCCACAATGAGTTTGTTCATCATTCCAGCTGCCATGTGATATAACAAATGGCAGTGGATAGCCCATTCACCTAATTCATCAGCAGTAAGTAAAGTTGTAACTGTTTTCCCCGGTGGCACAATGATCGTGTGTTTATTTGGCATATTACTTGGATCTTGACCATTTTCAAGCTGCATAAACATACCGTGCAAGTGCATTGGGTGAGCCATCATACTGTCATTCACAAATTTCAAGCGTATACGTTCCCCATATTTCACTTTGAATGGTTCTGTTTCATTAAACTTCTTACCATTAATTGTCCAAATGTAGCGCTCCATATTCCCACCAAGACGGATTTCCATTTCACGTTCAGGGGCACGAGTATCTGGTTGAGGATTTAGAGATTGTAAGTCACTATACTGGAGTGCTTTTTGACCAACGGGTGTTGAAGCATTCGCCCAACCATATACAACATCACCATTCTTTTCTTGTGTAGATGCATTAGATGTAGTCATTTGCATGCTATGGTTCATACCTGACATAGATTGATCTTTTGAACTACCTGTCATAGATGACATATCGTGATCCATGCCTTTCATTGAAGACATGTCATGATCCATACCTTTCATCGAAGACATGTCGTGATTCATGCCCTTCATTGAAGACATATCGTGATCCATGCCTTTCATTGAAGACATATCTTGATCCATGCCTTTCATTGAAGACATGTCATGATCCATACCTTTCATCGAAGACATGTCATGATCCATACCTTTCATCGAAGACATGTCGTGATTCATGCCCTTCATTGAAGACATATCGTGATCCATGCCCGCCATAGACGACATATCATGCCCCATCCCCATATCTTCCATAGTTAATAAAGAACGAGGACGTGACTTCGGCATTTTGATTTGATTTATTGGAGGAGTATTTTCATCATGTAATGAACCAACTGAAAAGCCACTCCTATCAATTGATTCTGCTTCAATTTGATAATTTGATTGTTTAGGTTCTACGATGACATCATACGTTTCAGCCGTTCCTATTCTGAATTCATCAACAGGAACAGGTTTCACTGGCTGCCCATCTGCACTGACTACCGTCATTTTCAAGTTAGGGATTCTGACGTCAAAGAATGACATTGCTGAGGCATTAATGAACCGAAGACGTACTTTTTCACCCGTCTTAAAATTACCAATCCAATTTTGTTCTGGAGTCTTACCATTCATCAAAAAAGTATATTTTGTCACATCAGACATATCAGTCTTGAGCATTCGCATCTGGTTCCACATCGAACGGTCTTGCCATGTTGCTTTTAAACCATCTTTTTTAATTTGTTTAAAAACATCAAAAACAGTTTCACGACGGTTCTGATAATAGTCAGCTTCTTTCTTTAGATTATTCATGATTTTATCACTAGTTGAATCATGAAAATCTGAGAGCAATACAACATAATCCTTATCTGTTTTCTCATCTACAGTTAAAGGTGTCCTATTTTTTGGGTAAATGACTAACGGACCATACAAGCCCTCTTGCTCTTGACCTTTACTATGCGAATGATACCAATAGGTACCATTTTGGCGTACCTTAAACTTATATTCATAGGTCTTACTAGGGGCAATACCATCAAACTGATTAAATCCGGGTACGCCATCCATGATGCCCGGTAAAATTAAACCATGCCAATGAATAGAAGAATCTTGTTTTTTTAGCTTGTTATGGACACGAATAATAGCATCATCACCTTCCTCAAATTCAAGAAGAGGTGCAACAAATTTCCCGTTGACCGTAATTCGTTTTAAAGGCTTACCTGTGATATTCACCGTTTGCTCAGCGATTGTTAAATCATATTCTTTAACCGCTGCCACAACCCAAGTTGATGAAAATAAACCTACTCCTATTAAAAGGACATGACTTAATTTTTTAGACATTTATTTCACCTATCTAATATAAAGATGGGGAGCTCAAGCAAACCAATTATTCGCTTTAATCTCCCCAATCTTTCATTTATCGTATTTGTTATTTATTTGATGTATTTGACATGTTCATCTTTGAGTGGTCCATGTTCATCATATTTGAATGATCCATATTACCCATTTTAGACTGATCCATATTCATCATCTTAGAGTGATCCATCTGAGACATATCAGCCATATTGCCATGCTCATGCTGACTATGATCCTGTTGGGTTTTCTCATCATTCTTCATATTACAAGGTTTTTGGCATTTCTCTGACATTTTTGAGTCCGCTTTAGTTTCAGTGACTACAGTGGTTCCCTGTTTAGCATCGGCTGCCCAAGACTGAGTTCCTGCAATTAAAGTTCCAATACACATAAGTGTAGTTAAGCTACGACGGAATAGAGTTTTCATGTTTTGCTCCAAAAATTAACTTTATACAAATACCTTAAAGGCTACCACTGAACATCTATGTGACATGAAAATGACATTTTTGTAATCTACAAGGAATTAACTATTTATAACGTTATGATAGTCTTAGTGAGTGTGATGGGGTTTTATAAATGAGAATCTTACTAGTTGAAGATGAACAAAAAACTGGTGACTACCTTAAACAAGGTCTATCAGAAGCTGGGTATATTACGGATTGGGTCACAGATGGATTATCTGGTAAACATCAAGCGCTTTCTGAAGAATATGACCTCATCATTTTGGACGTTATGTTACCAAAATTAGATGGCTGGAATATCATTTATGATATTCGCAAAAGTGGAAAGACAATGCCTATTCTATTTCTTTCAGCGCGTGATCAAATTGAAGATCGAGTTAAGGGATTAGATTTGGGAGCTGATGACTACCTAGTCAAACCTTTTGCTTTTGCTGAGTTATTAGCACGCATTAAAAGCTTACTCCGTCGAGGACAACAAAAAGAAGATAGTAATATTATTACTATTGCAGACCTTGAGCTTGATCTACGTAAACGTCGAGTCACACGTGCTGGTCAACGGATTGATCTTACAGCCAAAGAGTTTGCTCTTATGGAATTATTTATGCGTAGACGTGGTGAAATTTTACCACGCGCACTCATAGCTTCTCAAATTTGGGATATGAATTTTGATAGTGATACCAATGTAGTAGAAGTTGCTATTAAACGATTAAGAAATAAAATTGACAGCAACTTCACCCCTAAGCTAATCCAGAACATACGGGGTATGGGCTATGTTTTAGAGGTTGAAGATGACTCGTAAATTGTTTAATGCAATCAGCTTTCGTATTGCAATCATCTTTTCTCTCTCTACAATTACGATCTTAATGATTATGGGATTGGTCATTCATCAACTCGTAATGCATCATTTCGAAGCTCAAGACCGAACTCAATTAGAAGGTAAAATTCAACTTATAGAGAATCTATTAGAACAGAATCCTTCTAATTCTCAAGAATTGAATTTATATTTAAAAGATGCCTTGATTGGACATCACGACCTGATTGTCCAAATTGAACGTCCAACGGGTCAAATTATTTTTAGCTCAGCACCATCACTAATTCATCCCCGAGCACTCAACAAATCAAAACAAGATCCATGGCTTGAATGGGAAATTAAAAATAAGACTTATCGTGGCTTAATTTATAAAAAGACTTTTGATCATAATGACTCGTTTATATCAGCTCAAATTATCGTTGGAATCGATACCTCTGAGCATCTACATTTCTTAAATGACTTTAGACGTCAACTTTTATACATTGGATTTGTGGGTACAATTTGTTTAATGTTCTTAGGATGGTTCGCAGCATGGCGAGGACTACGTCCAGTACAACAAATGGCAAAAGTAGCAGAGGGTATCTCAGCTCAACATCTTTCTGAACGTTTAGAAGTAGCAAATACTCCAACCGAACTTAAATCACTGGCTGTCGCTTTTAATGACATGTTGGATCGGCTAGAAGCCGCTGTAGAAAAACTTTCAGATTTTTCATCTGATCTTGCTCATGAAATAAGAACACCTATTAACAATTTGATGACCCAAACTCAAGTATGTTTATCACGTAGTCGAGATATTAATACTTATCAGGAAGTTCTATTTTCAAATTTAGAAGAGTTTGAGCATTTAGCTCGCATGGTCTCTGATATGCTATTTTTGGCAAAAGCAGAACATGGTCTACATTTACCTAACCTACAACAAGTTAATTTAGTTAAAGAAGTTTCAGCATTATTTGATTTTTATGATGCTATCGCTGCTGAAAAGGGAATGTCACTCGAACAGTGTGGTTCAGGTAGTATAAAAGGTGATCCTTTAATGCTACGCCGCGCTTTAAGTAACTTGTTATCGAATGCAATTAAATATGGCAAATCAGATTCGGTCATCAAAATCACATGCCAACAAAACTTTGATACAACAACATTCATCATTGAAAATGAAAGCTCCCCACTATCATCAGAACAACTTAATCGGTTATTCGATCGTTTTTATCGAACAGATGTATCTAGACAGAGAGTTGAAGAAGGTACTGGCCTTGGTTTAGCAATTACCAAATCTATTCTTGATGTGCATGGAGCTTCCATTCAAGCGACTTATAACGAGGGACATATTTCTTTTAAAATTATCTTTAAAAATTAGTGATATCTCGGTTATTAAGCACTCATTCTAATGATGCTTACCACTCATTAACTTACGCTAATGAGTGGTAAGTCGTGATTATTTTTGATGGCGTAATCGTAAGGCATTACCAATTACAGATGCTGAGCTTAGGCTCATTGCTAATGCAGCAATCATAGGTGAGAGTAACCAACCAGTAAATGGATACAGTACGCCAGCAGCCAAAGGGATACCTAATCCATTATAGAGGAAAGCAAACATCAAGTTTTGTTTCATATTTTTAACAGTTGCCTCTGATAAAGAACGAGCAATTTCAATACCACGTAAGTCACCTTTTACTAATGTAACTTGGGCACTATTCATTGCTACATCAGTACCCGTGCCCATTGCGATTCCAATATCAGCTTGAGCCAAGGCTGGTGCATCATTAATTCCATCACCAGCCATAGCAACAATTCTCCCTTCTTTTTGCAATTTTTTGACTAAATCTAATTTATCAACAGGTTTAACCTCACCATAAACTTCACTAATTCCTAGTTTAGCCCCAACTGATTTTGCTGTAGTTAGCCCATCACCTGTTGCCATTATGATTCTTAAACCGGCGTCTTCCAACGATAAAAGGGCCTCTGGAGTACTTGCTTTGATTGGATCCGAAACTGCTAGAAAACCTACCAGCTTTCCATCAACTGCCAAATACATAACACTGGCACCTTCAGCTCTTAATACCTCTGCTTGTGGAATAAGAGTGTTAACAGATATCCCTAATTGCTTCATCAATGCCGCATTGCCTAGCGCTAATTTTTGCCCATTTATCTCTCCATTAACACCAATACCTGAACCTGATTCAAATGAAGTTGGTTTACTTAAAGTAAGATTTCGCTCACGGGCGGCACGTACAATTGCATTTGCTAAAGGATGCTCACTGCCCTGATCTAAACTCGCAGCTAAACGGAGGACTTCATTCTTTTCATATCCTGACGTGGCTACTACTTTATTGAATGATGGTTGTCCTTCTGTCAAAGTTCCTGTTTTATCAATAATCAATGTATCAATTTTACGTAGATTCTCTATTGCGGCAGCGTCTCGAAAAAGTACTCCATTTGATGCACCTCGCCCTGTTGCTACCATAATTGACATTGGCGTAGCTAATCCCAAAGCACATGGGCATGCGATGATTAGAACTGCTACCGCATTGATTAACCCATAAACCCAACTAGGTTCGGGCCCCAATAATCCCCACCCCAAAAAAGTTAGAACAGCAATGCCAATAACCCCCATAACAAATCGTCCTGCAACATGATCCGCCATCCGCTGCATAGGTGCTTTTGAACGTTGAGCCTGAGCAACCATTTGCACGATTTGAGAAAGTACGGTTGATGATCCAACTTTTTCTGATCGCATCACCAATGAACCATTCATATTCATTGTTGCACCAATGACTTGATCACCCACACGTTTTGTAATAGGCACAGGTTCACCAGTTAACATAGACTCATCTACAGAGCTTGAACCTTCTATAATGATTCCATCAACAGGAACCTTTTCACCCGGGCGTATCCGTAATAAATCGCCTACGTGTACATGAGATAGCGGAATATCTTCTTCTATACCATCAACACTGATTTTTCTTGCTGTTTTAGGTGCTAGCCCAAGTAGGGATTTAATTGCCGCTGAAGTTTGGGAACGTGCTTTTAACTCTAGCACTTGACCTAACAATGTGAGAGAAATAATCGCTGCGGTCGCCTCAAAATACACAGCAACACGCCCCATAGATACAAATGAGTCTGGAAATACTTGAGGTGCTATTGTTCCAACAAGGCTGTATATAAAAGCAGCTCCTGTACCAATTCCAATCAAGGTCCACATATTTGGACTCTGATTCAGAACTGACTGCCAACATCTCACAAAAAATGGCATTCCTGCCCACAGAACAATTGGTAAAGTCAGTACCAGTTCAATCCAGCTTTGCACCTTCATTTCAAACCAATTCAACTGATGTCCAAACATTGCTAAGAAAACCACAATAATGGTTAGCGGTAAGGTCCACCAAAATCTATGCTTAAAATTCTTGAGTTCTGGGTTTTCATCAGCGTCATCTAAGTCAGGAAGTAAAGGCTCTAACGACATGCCACAGATCGGACAGTTTCCCGCATGGTTCTGTCTAATTTCAGGATGCATTGGACAAGTGTATATAGTGAAGACATTAACAGGTTGATTAACTTCATCTGAATCCTCACCATCCCTCTTTTGTAGTTCTTTTAACGTAACTGAATTCTCAACTTTAGTAATATAAAAATGGGGATCACTTTTAAACTTTATGTGGCATTTTTCACTACAAAAGTAAAAAGTTCTATTTTTAACTTCTTCAGAAAAGTTGGATGCTTCTGTAACGGCCATACCACAGACAGGGTCAGTAAGTCTGTTATTGAGTACTTTGTTTTCATGATGGTGATGGTCCATAAAAACCTCCTTCATATTTAATTTTTTAAATTAATAATTTCATTAAGATGGAAATAGACTCCCTCTTATTAGTTTATTAGTGGTCATTGTTTTCTTTAAAGTCAGTGTATCATTTGTGGTTTTTTAATTTTTAAAATGACAAAAATGTAATTTTGAAGTCATCGTGATGTTTCTCTCATCCTTTAATAATAAGCATGAGAAAGGTGATGACCAAGCAACCAATTGATGCATTTCATTCGGTCATTACTGAGCCCAAGATTAGTTTAAAGAGGATGAAGTAATGAAAATTTTCCAAAATAAAATGTCAGCTCTACGTAACACTCTCGTAGGTGCAACACTAATTGTTGCTGCTTCAAGTGCATTTGCACACGTGAAACTTGAAAGTGCAATTCCTGCGATCAATGCTTCTGTAGCAAGTCAACCAAAAAACATAACACTCAATTTTGGTGAAGAAGTCATGCTAATGAACGTTAAGTTACTTGATGCCCAACGTAAGGACATCCCTTTGAACTACCAAGTAACTCATGATATGAAAAAATCATTTGACGTAGTGGTTCCTAAACTAAAAAAAGGAAAATATACGGTGGTTTGGACCACAATGGGTACCGATGGTCATAACATGAATGGTGAATATAATTTCACTATTAAATCGGCAAAATAACAATGAGTGAAAATAGTCAACATGCCAGCAGCTTGCTGGCATGTTGCTATAATAAAGGGAGAAAAATATGATTCCTGAGACTTGGATATATGCAACATGGTTGGTTAAAGTCATTTTATATTTAGGGATTGCATTTGTTATTGGCGGTGCTTTCTGCTATTTCTTACTTGGACGTTATGTTGAAATCAAGGAGACTATTCTAAAATACATAACTATTGGTACAGGTTTAGGCCTTTTTTCAAGTGTTCTCGGCTTCTTCATTCTTATAGGAAGTTTTGCCAACACTGGCCTTTCAGGTATGTGGGATAACAACTATATAAATATACTAGTCAATACTCCTACTGGACATGTCTATATCATTCGATCAATCAGTTTTGCACTTTTACTCCTATTTATGATAGTCAAACTTAGCAAAGGGACGATTGATATTTCCAAAACTGAAGGAGCAATCTTTACCATACTGCTCATACCAATCGTTTTAAGTTTTTCACAACTCGGACACGTCACGAATTTACCCTTATTCGCTCAAGCTTTATTATCAATACATGTACTTGTAATGTCCTTATGGATGGGATCGCTTTATCCATTATGGAAAACAAGCAAAAAAATTAATGGCTTACCACTTAAAGAACGTATGCATCTATTTGGACAAATAGCAGCTTTTATTGTAGGAATACTCATCGCTTGTGGTCTTAGTATTGCTTTATTACTCTTTAAAGATTTTAATACTCTAATGAATACACCTTATGGGCATGGATTTATTATTAAAATTTTATTTGTCCTAAGTATTTTATTGTTAGCAGCCTTTAACAAATGGTATTTCACACCTCGCTTACAAGACCCGAAATTTGCGAAACAATTGGGCTATGCCATTATATTTGAAATGTCATTAGGCCTATCAATTCTTTTAGCCACTGGTTATATCACCACTGTAGTCGGTATTGAGTAAAAAAGGATCACGCTATGACTTCATGGATGAAGTACAATTTATTATTTCTCATGTTTTTTAATACGATATCTTGGGCTGAACCTAGTACTTCAAAAACGATTCGTTCCTTAGATGATACTGAGTTACGTAATATTACTGATCATAACCATGGCGATACCAAAGCTGATGGGAATAAAGATGACCATCATTCCAAAGATAAACAACTGCGTAATGAGGATAGTAGACAACAAAAAGTTATAAATGGATTAATGTTACAAGAGCCTAGCGCACTGCCATCCTCCAAATAAACGACACTTAGGTAATATTTATTAATTCAATAAGTGGTTCTAGTTTTCTGAATAAAAAAATATGTAACAATAATACTGTTGGAGGCTAAAAGCCTCCAACAGTATTTAATTCAAAGCCTGCACACTCCCCTGCAATCCTCTCTGAATATCCTGAACATTCGCTAAATCATGGGACTTCTGATACTGCTCTGGATTCGTTTCATCCGAATAAAACTCCTCAACAATATCCAAACCTTCTTCACCACCCACCTCAAATCGTGCATTGCCGTAACCTTGCCGTGCCACATGCTCCAACGCTTCTTGATAAAACCCTGCTTCCTTGCTTTGTTCATCTATCTGCTTGGCTGAACTAATCGCATCTTTCAGGTTTGTACCATCACGTAAAGTTAGATCCACATAGTAGATCGGAGTACGATAGCTTTGTGTTGTACTCTTACCTCTCAAGGTCAGTTGCAATGGCAGACATGAAAGCAGGTCACCTGATGCAGCACTGTAATAACGTAGTCGTGCTGCCAAAGTTCGAATACTGTTAAAGCCAGTGGTTCTAAAGATAAAACACCCAAACTCATCTGATTCATCTAAGTTGACGTAGAGTCTGCCATAGGGTTTACACAGTCCTCCTTGTGCCAGTGGACACAGATCAGGTGATAGACATGGATGTTGTTCAATGCCGTTTTGTCCAGGTCGCTGACAGGTTTCGCCATTGCCTGAACAGATTAAGCGTCCAGTCTGGCGGTCAAACAGGCTGTACTCTGCCCTTAAGTTGAGTTCAGGATCGTTAAAGATCATCCGTACAGGTATGGTTCTTAGTTTTTGGTTTTGTGCCTTGGCACGGAGCTGTTCATCCAAGGGATGCTTGATCCACCCATCCTTTCCTTGAATTTGACTGGTAATAGTAAACTGGTCATCCTTTTCTGGGGTACGTTTTCCATTCTTTTCGACAATCTTACCAATGCTGATACGACCGAGTACAGGTGGTGTAATTGCTAAACCTTTAATCATGGTGATGTCCTCTATATAGATGTTGAAATGGTGTTTCAATCTGGGTAGATAAATTTTGGGCATAAAAAATCCCATACCTGTTTGGGGCATGGGATCGGATTTGAGTGTGGTTAAATTGAAATGGGTTATTTAGGGTATCAGCCTTATCCACCATTGGGATAAATCTGAAAGCGTCTTGTTCCAGCTTTGGTTTGTGGAAACTGCTGGAGATATTCAGGATGCTGTTTAAGAAGCGATTTACTGTCTAGACTGATTGAGTCTTGTGATTTCTTCCAAGTGACTGAACCACCTGTAAATACTGCTCGTTCTGCATCTTTCATCATCATTTGCAACTGATGTTTTAGCTCATCAAAATACTGTTGGTGTTGTTCAACCTTATGTCTCTCCTCAAGCAATTGGTTAAATAGATAGTTGGCTTGTTCATTTTGGGTCAGGTCTTCCACTGTTAAGGGGATCTGTTCTGGATAGAGTTGCTGTAGAGCTTTGGCAGCGGAATCGGAAGCATCAACACTTGGTGGAATGCCAGTTTCGACACATTGCCAGAAGTGTCGTTCGGCATTGATGATGTGCTGAATCACAGTTTCATTACGCGTCACCTTATAGATTTTGGTTTCATGCCCACAGATTAGTGCACAAATATGCGCTGCCTGTTTGCCTGTCACTGCAAGTTGATGTTGGACTTGGCAGAGGACATACAGTGGTACGCCATCTCGCCATAGTTTTGAGCCATATTCTCCAACAGTTTTACACTCTAATATTTGAACTTCGCCATTACCCACCACGGCATAGTCCAGATTGGCAAGCATGAAGTGTTTGTCTTCATCAGGATGTTGCAGTACTGCATTGACCCGACGTACCTTGTTGTTAGTGTGCATGTTGTAATATTCCGCCACCAACGGTTCTAGCTTTTTTCCCCAGTACAACGGTGCATAGCCTGCACTTTCATCCTCAATATTTTGTTGCATCCGACCTGTCTTAATCATCCACAGTTCCAGCATCGACATATAGGGATTCAGTCCACATGCGGTTGCTGCATCACTACTGCCAATACCCTGTTTTCTGACCTCCTGCCATTGCTGGTAGTTCATCTGCTTGGTATTGGCAAGACGCTTTGCTGTAAGTGCTTTGGTCTTTCGTGGCTGTTTGTTTGGTCGGTCACGTTTGTGACGAGTTCCCACCTCAATCTGTTGAGTAGACTGATTTAAGTTGGGTACATAAGGTTGTAAGGGTGGATGATTTATCGTGTTCTGAATTTGAGTATTGCTATTCATTGCAATTATTCCTGTATGAGTGAAATCGTAAAAGCTGAATTTTGGGCATAAAAAAAGCCGCATCTGAGGGTGCGGCTAAAGGTGTTGCTGTGCTTGTACGGTGTTACGTTATGCTTAGGCTAATAGAGGTGACTTAAATCAAACTTAATAGATTCGAAGTTTTAGAATGTCTAATCTAAGCCACCATTCGGAGGGCCTGTTCCAAACCTCGTTGCTTGATTGCTGCCCCTGCCCCAAACCAAGCGGAATCGAGCCGATGATCCATACTCATCGCTCGACGTTCATGGTCTATGAATTCAGTAATGGCGCACAGTAAACCATAAGCTGTGTCTTTGGCTGAACTGAGTTCGGCCCCACGCCCATGTCCGTTAAACATGGTCATGACTTTAGACATGGCACGTCCATTCGGTTCAGTTTTATTGTCTGCTTTGTTTGAGGTTGTTACTGGTATGCCTTGATTTGGCATAGCAGCATTGCGGTAGAACTGAATAATGCTTTCATCCTGTTCCACCGCACTCAAGTTAGTGTTGTTAAATACCGCATCGAAGTAGGCTGCCGCTTCCTGTTGAGTCACCTTACGCTGACTCAGTTGCTTCATTTCATACATGTGTTCATCCCATGCACGAACTGAAATACCCAGTTGCTGTTTGACTTTTTCGGCATCGAACTTGGTGCTATGCGGCACTTTAACCACACCTGAATTGCCCTGTTGACCACGTAGAGCAATCGCCAAAGTGTTGTTACACACCACTCGAATAGAAGTGAATTGAGCCGTGGTGGCAAGTGTGCCATCACAAGCTGTAGCTAATAGAATATAGCCATTACTCACATCCTTTCCTTTTAAGGCAGATGTTTGTCCTGTCTTAGCCAATGCCCAGAATTTCTTGCCACCTTTAAGCACCCCAGCAGTTTCCAGCTCAAAGCCCGATTGTTCAGTCAAGTCTTTGTAGAAGTGTAGGATTTCCATGGGTTGTACTTCTTGAAAGCGTTGACTCACAACAGATAAAGGTTCATGCGTGTCTGAACGGTACAGGACTCTTTGCTCTTGATAAGGCAAGATCAGGTTTTGTTGTTTGTGGTTTTCAGCCATATAACTGACATCGGAGGATTCAATCCTCCAGTCCATGCCTGCCTGTTTCGCCCAGACCTCAATCGGTTGGTTTGGAGTGAGTTGATTGCCCAAGCCATGCCAAGGGGTTTGTCCTACAAATGCCATGCCTTCAACTAAATGTGCCATAGAAATAATTCCTCTATAAAAGTGAAGTTGTTTAAAAATAAAATTGAATGAAGCTTAAGCAGCTACAGCAAAATCTTGTCCGCATTGCAGACAGCGGTAATGCAAAGCAGATTTATAATGTCGATAGAAATAATGCTGGCTGACCATAACTAATGTTCCACCGACCACTACTCCAATCAGCCCACCGATATAAGGGGGAATACCTGCTTCTTTTGCCAGTTTGATACCCAGTGCTGCCATTGCAGGCGGTGAAAATGCGTCTAGGATCTTTTCAAAATACTGCGGACCATTCGGCTGGGATTCTTTGAGAATCACCTGTTCAGAATGGCAATAAGGACAATGTACGGTGCTCATCACGAAAGTCCTGTAAGTAGATATGAATGCTTAAAATTTTTGATTCAGGCATAAAAAAACCATGCCTCTTGGGCATGGTTCATAAGTGTGCTTTCGGTTTGTTATTTAAAGCTATAACTTGCTGAGCCTTGATCAGTCTCAATATCGACCTTCACCACAGCATCGTAGGAACATCTCAAATAAAGCTGTAAAGATTGCCCAATCTGGAAATAGGCAGGTAGCTTGATCGGATCATTGTATCGACCTGTATAACTACAGCGTCCGTTGTTCACATCAACCTTATTTAAGGTAATCGGTTCAGAGTCCAGTGAACGGAGGGTTAAAATCACATAGGTTCGATTATATAAACCTCCTTCGCTATATTCCGTATTGAGATTGACTTCCATGCGATCGGGATTGAAGCCTGATGTACCACAGCCTGATAAGGTTAACGGTAGTGTGATAACAGCAGACAGCATTAATTTTTTAAGTATATTCACAACAATATTTCCTTTATTGGATTTACCTTGATTTGATGTTGAGCAGCGCCACACATCTAGGTGTAGTGGCTTGGTGCTCATGCTTCATAGAGGTAATATGTATTTGAAATTTCTTTATTTTGAGAGAATGCTCATGCCAATCTGTAGTTGAGCATACTGTCATCCTTATAAAGCACTGCTTTCCTGCACAGGTTCAGATACAGCTTGTTCTTGTTCCTGTTGTTTCTGATATTTCTTGATCAAATCTTCAGGTGAGAGATAGTTCTCTAATCCAAATTTGAAATTCCAAAGTGGAGCCTTAAGTACATCCTTAAACGGTGTAGCCTCTAACTTTTCAGGGATTTCAGGACTGGCTGGCACTGCATGCATGACACTTTTTTGCTTAAATTCAATTGGTTTAAATACGGGAGTAATGTTCGCCCTCATTTCTACGGGGTCACCACTTCTATTGGCCTTGCTGATTTGATTGAAGTAGAAAAATACGCCTTCAAAATTCAATTTATTGTCATGAAAGTTAAAAACATAGCCCATCTTGAGTAATGTGAGATTTTCAACAATCAATTTGGCTAATTCAGGCTGGACTTTAAGCAGGATTTTAGAGACCACGATTGAACTGCCATTTTTATCTTCTTGTTCTAAATCTAGAGACAATTGTTCTGTATCAGGATCATAGTGATAAGCACGATTAGATAGTGCAAGGCTAATATCTTCTACACTTCGGTTCAGCGCTTTCTGTAAAAGATCCACGTCATAATCAATTGCATTATTCTCAGCGTCTTGTTGAGCCTGTTTGACTCGATTTTCATAGTCCTGCGTTTTTTCAAATTCCTGCTTAGGCTGAATGTTTGGTGACTTTAAATAGCGTACATAGTTGATGGCTAGATTATTGGCATATTTAAAATATTCATCAGTGCTCAAATCGAGTAATACATTATTTTCCTCTGTATCTCGATCTTTATCTCCAATCACAAAAATCTGATCTCGATTTAGATTAAGTAAGCTTTTGACTCGTTCGTAGTCTTTCAGAAATGAAAAATCGTTGACCACATTCGGAGTTTCTGAGAAATCCAGTGATTCCCTTTGCTTGGGATAAAAGATTTTAGGATCAGGAAAAAGCACTTGGGATTCTGCTTGCTGCCAACTTTGGTCTGCGCTCAATTTGTCTTTGGCAACAATAATGTCTGATTTTTCATTGATTGCATCAAGGCTCACTGTATCTTCTTGAGTTTGACTTTCTACTGCTTGATTGTTCTCGTGCTTATCTTTACTTGAACATGCCGCCAAGCTAACCAACAAAATACATAGAGGTAGATACTTTAGTTTCGTTGTCATGGTGAATCATTCTCTTTTATTTTGAATGAACGCTCGCCATCTGTAAGGCTATCGCGCCAATCCTTGTTTGATTCTTTATTGGAGTACTGTGTTTTATTCAGGCGTGAATATTCATAAGGAAATGAACTTTCCACGGCCGATCAGTAAAAATGATCCGAGCACACAGACAAACAGAGGATGGACATCCTTCATTTGTTTACCCCAGATAAAATTATTGTTTTATGTATGCTGTTATTGGTCTAGTGAAGACAAAGCCACACACAGCACTGGGGGATAGAGAAGAACAGGAAATTAAGAATTTGTAGACGCATGGGCGACTCCTTTGGGTATAAAGAAGTTTCACCACATCACTGCTAAATAATGGTGGCGAAACGAAAAGGGGTTAGCAGACTGATACCCAAAAAGATCAGCACATCCGAGGATGTCCCCTCCCGTTCCGCCGCAGAGGGGACACGCAAGGTCGCCCACAAAAAAGAAAAACTTTTTCGTGTGCTTTGGGTAAAACGGTCTGCTAAAACCGACTGGCAATGTAGGCCAGCATCAAAAGGATAGCCCCCACTCTGCCTGTCGTCAAGCAGACAAAGTTGAGCGAACGGATTGATGTTGAATTCGTATACAGAAATTACCACTCAGGTTATGGGTTAGATTTTCAACGCCAAATACTGCTCAATTCTGCATAAATTTTTATTGTAGACCACATATCTTCTGCTATTTTTCCACACCAAAAACCATCTCTATATTCAAGTTTCATAAAGCAGAAAAATATTATAAAATTTAATAATTAAAGATAACTTGTACAAGCTTTTAAGGAAAAATCATGTCAAATTCAGGAACAAAAAAAAATGATAAACAATTACCAAATCTGATTGATCTTTCTGTTCTTGAGGCTCTTCCTGTACCCAATAAAAAACAGCTTCGGAAACACTTTAATACCGCTAGCAATGCTATTATTTATACCTTAAGTAAAATAGCTTCTTCACAAGCATTTCTTACTGAAGGCAAGCTAAATAAGCTTATTCAACTAAAAAGGCACTTAAAAAAAGGGGTTCTCCCAAAAGATATAAGAAAAATAAGAATAGGATTTGAGATTGAACTACATGAATTTGATTATCCAACAAAATTCTATTTAACTCATGGGCAAATTTTACCAGAATACATACTTAAAGATATTTTTCACTGCAACCTTGCTGATGCCCATATTCTTCAATATGGGGGATTCTTCCATTTCAAAGATAAGACTCTTCAATTGTTGAGCGCTCTTATTCTTATCTATGGTGCTGTAATAAAATTCTTTTTAGGACCAAATATCAGATTTAAACTGACAATTGAAGAGGCTATAAAACTGATAGAAACCAGACTCACTAATGATTATGAGAATTCAAAAAATTATTTATATATTCTTCATGGGTTAATCGTTGCAACAGAAAACTATCAATTACACACGCAATATGAGGAACTAATATCTGAAGTTGAAAAGCTAGAAATAAATGAACTTATTGACCAACCTATATCCACATTAGAGTATTTGATACCCGATATAGAGCAATTGTGTACTGATAACAGTCATAAAACACTTCGCTCCTACATAGAAGAACTTCCAACAATCAGTGAAGAATTATATAAAACGTCATATGAAGCTTTAGACATAACAATTAATAAGGCAATCGATTTTGGTTTACTTGACAAGTACAAAGCCAAAGCTAGAAAGATCAGTAAGACCGCACCAATCTGTACGAAGCATAGCTTATTAAATAACACAAAACTTTTAAGAAGACTCGATAGTGCAGATTTTAGTCAGCAAGGTACTAAAAAAATTAAGAATTTTTATGAAACTTTAGATAATCGAGTCATGGAACTAATTGAATCATATCAATTCAAAGATGAGATTAAGAATACGACTCAAGCTGCTAATGAACTATGGCAAGCTAATTATGAGAAATTTGATAAAATTATTAGGAATCTAGAGCAAGAGCACAATCGGACTACAAACTTAAAAATGGAAAATTTCGTACCATACCTCGTCAAACTCATTAAAAAAAATAATAAAATAAAAATATAGAATTAAAAATCATTAAAAATAAATAACTTAATAAAAAGCACCTCTACCTGATCGCCAGCTTTAAATTGAAATGAAAAATTTATATTTAGAGCAAGCCCAAGCTAATGCACCTGACAGGTGCGATTAGCAGTTTGGGTGACACAAAAATTTCTTCAATTCATATTGATTAAAAGTTGGTAATTATGTACATCCGAATCAATCCCAATTCACAGCAAAAACACCTTCCGCAAGGGATGTTTTTAGCTCAATCACACCCAGAAAAAATTAGGATAATACTATTATTTACAATAGCTTATCCAAACTCAAGATTAGTACCAACATCCTTGTTCAGTACTATTTCTACAACACTCAATGTGATACGAGGTATCACTCTTCATCTTAGAGGGTCTAATACATCCATTGTCTGGAAACAGGAAAAGGTGTGTTCATGAGCATTAAGAGAAAAGTAGCACCAATCCGTTTTGCTAAAGGTGGCAAAATGAAGTCTAACCAATTACACAACGGTCCCATTATGACTCGCGAGCTTATGGAAAAGTTCTGTAAGGCTAACCCCAAACCACATAAGTATCGAGAACTTGATGAGGCTGCGATTTTTCCATTCATCACGGACTCGACCTATGAGTTGTCACCATCATCCTCACTCGATGCAACGGTTTTATATCGTGAGTTTCGTATTAAGGTGATGCTAAACATGACATCTCTGGTCTGGGAGTGCTGTAAAGCAAAACAGATTTGCAGCGACCGTTGAGTCAGTTGATGCGTTTAATGGGATCTTTTCCTACCCTGACTGGTTTCGCCCTTTCATTCCTGTATTTGATGAACTTATAGGAATCAGTAGAAAGGAACTTGAAGACTTCCAGGTAGGTGAAGAAATCTCATGCTTCTATGAGGCATTAGACCTGTTAGACAGCGATCTTAATTTGCTCGGACTATTTGAAAATCATCCGCAAAGTCTGATGTATCTTCAAACGAGAGCTGACTTATTGAATCGTTTCTTTCAACTGATACGTGAGTGCATGAAGAGTGAGAAAATCAAACTCGCTCTTCAAAAACGTACCCTAAAGAGTACTACTCAATTAAAGGGATGTCGCAAAATGATAGATGCCTGCTTTGAACGATGGTCAAAGCTCTTGGTACTACGCATTGACTTTGGATTCAAAATTCCAAAGGAGATCTTAGAAGCCAACTATCACATTGATGGCCTTAAACATGAGTTTCATTCTTTAGACAAGCTTGTGTTGCTAAAAGAGTTACTGAAACAGTTCTTGAACAACCGTAGACATAATCCAATTTTGAGTAAGATCAAGGCTTACATATTCAAATTTGAACACGGTATCAAGAAAGGGTTTCATGCTCACGCCATCCTAATTCTGAACGGCAATGAATGCCAAAAAGATGGCTACTACGCACATGAGATTACAGAGTACTGGAAAACGCTCACGCACGGTAATGGCTGCACCTATAACTGCCAAAAGGCAAAACACAAATATAAAAGATTAGGTATCGGTATGATTAACCACCTCGACAGTGAAAAACGTATAGTTTTAGACGAATGTCTTCAATACCTGTGTAAAGCAGATCAAGCATTCATATTCAGAACACTGGATTCATCTAAATATAGAGCAATGCAAAAAAGCCAGAAGCCAAAAAAAATTAGCAATGCTGGCCGACCACGCAAAACATCACAATCACAAGACGACAAGTCTTCCGTAAATAAAAAAAGCGGAGGTAAATAATATGTTTAAGAAAAATGATGCTCCGCTGCTACATTCAGCGTATATGAGCAAAATTGCTAGAATCACTCAACCACACCCAAGCCCAGTTGAGATCGGACAAATTATTAACGAATTATCGAAAGTTCGTTTGCCCAGTCAACCTGTGTTCCCAGCGTACCGTTTGCCCCCTCAAACTTTACCTGAAAATGTAGATAAACTAATAAAGTCAATACAATGGGTACATCACTTACCATGGGTGAATGGTGTCATGAAAGTAATGCTACACCCCCAACTAAATCTCGGAATTGGATTAGCAAAGCGACATGGGTTAATTGATCAACAGCACTCTTGGAGAACTGATCCTATAAGAGGCTCTAATTTCATTCGTGAATTTCAAGATATTCTGCTAACTCATCATTTTAAAGAGTTAAAAGAAGGTTGGGATGATGCTCATAATTTTAGTGATCAAGAGCTTAGCGATGCCCTAAAAGCAGTCCAGAAAGAATCAAATGGGTTCGCATTCTATGAGTTCATATCCATAATGGATTCATCGCACCTGCATTCTCCTCAATTAGATCAATTTATTGAGGATGTAAAAAATGGTTTCATCAATAATCTGGATGGTGAACAATTACTGGCGGTTCTTTTGAAAAAAGAACCATTACCCAACAGACAGATGAAATTACGATTCATCATTCTGTTCAAACGTGATTTCCTAGATAGTCCTGCACACCTGACAGACTTAAGTTTTTTTGAAAAGATAAAACTATCTGTTGAACAAACTCACGGTTACCAAATCTTCTATGACCCATCGCTGTTGAATGGCTATATGCAAAGTAACCTTTTTCACAAAAAAACTCAGTCATTCAAAGAGCAGATAAAGCAACTGAGAATTTATCTTACAGGGACTGATGCTCTATACAGGATTGGCTCCGTAGAACCGACATTTAGTGTTTTGTATACGAAAGTCAAAGTTCAAAGTTTGGAGGGTGTATAAGATGGGTATTGCACATAACTTTAAAATTGATCGTAGAATTCGAGCAAAAGAGTTTATGGCACTTCTTTCTATTGGCAGAACCAAGTTTTATCGAATGATTAAAAAAGGTGAAATTCCGCAGCCAATCAGAGTTAGCGATAAAGAAGTCTTTTGGCACGAATCAAGTGTTAAAATAGTTGTAGAAAAACATAAGTAAAATTCTGATATGATAGCCTGCTAAATGCAGGCTTTCTTTCTAAATTAAGAGCCTTTTAAAACGGGTAACTAAACGGGTAACTCGAAAAAACTACAGAATTTAATTATTCATTTTCAAAAGGTTGAGATGAACAAGATTGTTGTAAAAAAACATAATGGTGGCACGATTGCTCAAAATAAAAGAGCGCGTCACGATTACTTTATCGAAGAAAAATTTGAAGCAGGCATGTCACTCCAAGGCTGGGAAGTAAAGTCTTTGCGTGCAGGACGTATGACGCTCACTGAAAGCTATGTGGTTTTTAAAAATGGCGAAGCTTTTTTGCTGGGCTCACAAATTCAGCCTTTATTGTCTGCATCGACCCATGTCGTTCCAGAAGCAACGCGTACGCGTAAGTTGCTACTCTCTCGTCGTGAGCTAGAAAAGCTTTTGGGTGCAGTGAATCAAAAAGGCTATTCATGTGTACCATTGGCTTGTTACTGGAAAGGTCGTTTGGTTAAGTTAGAAATTGCACTGGTAAAAGGTAAGCAATTACATGACAAACGTGCTACAGAAAAAGACCGTGACTGGCAACGTGATAAATCTCGTCTGCTGTATAAATAAAAAAAACCTCCAATTATTGGAGGTTTTTTTCGCTCGATATTAAACTGGGATATGTGTCAATCTTAATTCAGCTAGATATTTTCCGAACTTACGTGCAGTTTCCAAATCACCTTCTGGTGGAGTAATTTCAACACTGGCATTATCGGACTGGGTCATTAAGCCCAGAAAGCTCGACATACGGTTAATATCTAAAGCACTTCTTCCCGTCGGCATAAATGGCAAACCAGCCCACACCATGCCATGTTGCATCGCAAATAAATTAATCTGCTGCAATACCGCCAATTTGTCGCCACTAAGACCGCCCCCATTGGTAAAACCAGCAGCCAGTTTGCCTTGCCATGCCCGCGCCAACCAACGTTTAGACGAATCTTCCATAAACTGTTTCAATGCAGCCGTGAGACTGCCCATATAGGTTGGACAACCAATAACGATCACATCTGCTTGGTCTAATAAGTCCCACTGTGGCGCAGCCACAGAAATGAGATGCACCTCTGCACCTGCCTGCTCGGCACCCTGAGTAATATATTGCGCAACTTTGGCTGTATGCCCATAAGGACTGTGATAAACCACACAAACTTTAACTTGGGGAATAATTTGCTCAATAACAGACATGGAGAATTTTAAAAACCAATGAATTAGATCAAGTTTAACATTTTCACTACGACATGGCGAATCAACAACACAAGGGATGCAATTTATTGCATGAATACAAAAGTTGCCATTCGTCCTGTTTTTGCATCACGACGATAAGAAAAATAATCTTCGGCTTGTTGATAAGAGCACTGATCTCCACCTAAAACAGTTTCCACGCCCAAACGGTTTAAAATAAAGCGTGCAATCGCATAAAGATCCGCATGATATTTACCCACCACTTGACCCGCAACAAAAGCAGTTTCGAGTTCAGGATATTTTTCACAAAATACGGCTTTAACTTCGGCACCTATTTCAAAACACGGTTGGCTAATTGCTGCACCTAGCCATGCCCAACTCGGCTGAGACTGCATTTCAGTGACAGTATTTTCAATAATCCCATTGGCTAAACCACGCCAACCGGCATGCAAATTGGCAACCTCAGTCCCTTCGGCATTTCCCAAGACTACAGGCAGGCAATCAGCTGTCATCATCATTAAAGCATGACCTGCTTTTTGCGTAACCAAGCCATCGCCTTCAAGCGCAATAAATGGAATTTGTTCATTTACGGTATGACAAATAGTGCTATGGGTTTGCGTCATCCATGTGATTTTATCTACACCAAATACAGATAACTGATTCAACAAGACCATACGATGCTGTTGAACACGTTGTGCATCATCATTGACATGCAAAGCCAGATTAAATCCAGACAGATTTTCATTTGCTGTTGCAATGGTTTGAGCATGTTCAATTCGTGTTTGCCCAACATAAACACCATTAGGCAGACCTTTTACAAATTCCATAAAATCCCTCCCAACCTCCCTTTTCAAAGGGAGGAGCTGAACAAATCATCCTTTATTAAAAAGGAACTTTACTTAATAGGCTTCATTTTCACTACGGAGGACTTCAAGCAACTGAGTAAAATCTTCAGGCCAATGTGCTTCAAACATCATTTCTTCACCCGTACGTGGATGTACCAAACCAAGTTTAGCGGCATGCAAAGCTTGACGCTTAAAGCTACGTAACTGATCAGTTAATGTTTCTGATGCGCCTGCTGGGAAACGTACACGATTGACATAAACAGGATCGCCAACCAAACCATGCCCAAGATAGCTAAAGTGCACACGGATTTGATGAGTACGCCCTGTTTCAAGTTGGGCCTGAATACGGGTAAAGTCACGGAAGCGTTCTTTCACATTATAATGTGTTACCGCATCACGCCCGCCGGGTAAGATCGCCATTTTGACACGATCAACAGGATGACGCTTAATCGGCTCATCAATGGTGCCACCCGCAATGACATTGCCATAGACAACTAAATCATAAACGCGATAAACGCTTTTCTTGGCTAACTGCTTGCTCAGAGAGAATTGAGCTTCTAAATTTTTTGCAACCACCAATAGGCCACTGGTGTCTTTATCAATACGATGTACCAAGCCTGCGCGAGACAGCTCTGCCAATTTTGGTGCATGATAAAGTAACGCATTCACCAAGGTTCCGGTTGGGTTGCCTGCACCAGGATGAACGACCATCCCCACTTCTTTATTGATCACAATAATATCGTCATCTTCATAGACAATATTTAATGGAATATTTTCAGGCTGGCTTGATGTTTGTGCTTCAAGTTCAACTTCGAGCGTAAGCAGCTCATTGCCTTCGCAACGGTACTTAGGTTTAACAATGTTACCATTTACCAACAGATGTCCGTCTTTCATCCATTGCTTGAGTTTTTCACGAGAAAACTCGCTCCAAACCAATGCGGCAACCTGATCAATACGTTGACCTAAATAGTTTTCATCAAGTTGAATTTGCAACGATAAACGTGTTGCAGTTGAGTCAGAATTATGATTATCTGCATCGACAGAATCTTCGAGTAAGAAATCTGTTTCAGAGATGTTTGAATTGGAAGATTGTGCTGAAGTCATTTGATGATCGGTACAAAAATGGTTTAATAGCACCATTGTAGCTCATTGCCCAGAATAACAGAGGAGTTTTTATGTCGCTACCACGTTATAAAATTACGGTGCTTGCACTTTCTTTAGGTGTAGCATCTGCATTTGTGGGCTGTAGCAGCAATCCAAGTAAGAAAGAAGTGGTGGATAAAGGTCCACAATCAAGTGAACAAGTTTACTTCGAAAAAGCACAAAAATCGCTTGATCGTAATCAATATACAGATGCGGTAAAGTCACTTGAAGCTTTAGATACTTACTATCCTACTGGGCAATACACACAACAAGCTCAACTAGAGCTTCTTTACGCGAAATTCAAACAAAAAGATTATGAAGGCACAATTGCGCTTGCAGATCGTTTCATTCGTTTAAATCCGCAGCATCCAAATGTAGATTACGCTTACTATGTCCGTGGCGTAGCGAATATGGAAATGAATTACGACAGCTTAATTCGTTATACATCTTTACAGCAATCACACCGTGATGTGAGCTATGTAAAAGTCGCGTATCAAAATTTTGTTGATCTGATTCGTCGTTTCCCAAGTAGCCAATATTCAGTTGATGCAGCTCAACGTATGAAGTTTATTGGTCAAGAACTTGCTGAAAGTGAAATGAATGCAGCACGTTTCAATATTCAACGTAAAGCATGGCTTGCTGCTGCTGAACGTGCGCAATGGGTCATTGAACATTATCCACAAACACCACAAACCCCTGAAGCGTTAGCGACTCTGGCTTATAGCTATCAACAGCTTGGTGATAAAGCGACCTCGCAACAATATATTGATATCTTAAAACTGAACTATCCGAACTTAGTAAAATCGAATGGCGAAGTGAATTTACGTGCTGCACGTAAAGAAGGTAGCTGGGTGAATCGTGCAACTTTAGGTTTGTTGGGTCGTGAATCTAAAACCAATCAAGTCAAAGATGAAGCGAAAAGCGATACTGAACAACGTAGCTTAACCAACCGCTTAAGCTTCGGTTTGTTTGGCAAACCGGAAACGGAACAAGCGACACCTGCTCCAGTTGCAGCGCCTGAAGCACCAGCAGCAACGGAAAATAAACCGAGTTGGAAAAACCGTTTAAGCTTTGGTCTATTAGACAAACCAGAAGCTGAAAAAACAACTGAGGATGATGCTGCAAATTAATTTGCAATCTTCTGATTCACAAAACAGGCAAGTATCCCCTTGCCTGTTTTTCATTTTATGCAACAATGATTTCTGACATTTTTGCCGAGCAAGAATGTTCTCTCCCTGTTTTAGATGGTTAAACACGCATGGCTATTCCACAACATACGATTGATCAAATCCTAGATCGAACCGACATTGTCGATTTGATCGGTCAGCGTGTGAAGTTAAAAAAGACGGGGCGAACCTATTCGGGTTGCTGTCCTTTCCATCAGGAAAAGTCCCCCTCATTCCATGTTTATCGAGATAAGCAGTACTATCATTGTTTCGGTTGCCAAGCCAATGGTAATGCCATTCGCTTTTTGATGGACATTGACAGTCGTAACTTTGTCGATGTAATGAAAGATTTATCTAATCAGACAGGCATCGAATTACCCAAAGATAATCACGACAATAAAAAACTTTCTTATAAGCGCAGCCCTCAACAGACTGCTGCTCAGCAAAAACCACAACCACAGCAAGAGCAGTCAATCGCACCAGCTCAGTCTATCCATGAAGCACTGGACGATCATTTTGTCGATATGGATCGCTTTATTGATGATCCTTTTGCACAGTTTGACCCTTCATTTAATATTGAAGAACAGGTACAAGAAGGCAACCTTTATGACCTATTGCAAAATGTTGCCCAATTTTATGAACGTCAACTCCCCAATAGCCAGAAAGCACAAAACTATTTCAAACAACGTGGTTTATCTGCACAGACCATTCAATTTTGGCGTTTAGGTTATGCGCCAGAAGATTGGCAACATTTAGAAAAAGCCTTCCCACAAGATATTGAAGGTTTAAAACAAATCGGCCTTATTCGTTCTAGTGACAGTGGCCGAGACTTTGACTTATTGCGTGAACGAGTGATCTTTCCAATTCGCGATCATAAAGGTCGAGTAGTTGGCTTCGGTGGCCGTGCTTTAAACGATGAGATCAAACCCAAATATATCAACTCCCCTGATTCAGAAGTATTCCATAAAAATCAATTGCTTTATGGCCTATATGAAGGCCGTAAACTCAAGGCCAATGACTGGTTCATGGTTGAAGGTTATATGGATGTGATCGCCTTACAGCAATATGGCATTAATGGTGCAGTCGCCACACTTGGCACAGCCAGTAACGCAGATCATTTAACCACGCTATTTAAACAAAATTCTCGAATCACCATCGCTTTTGATGGTGATGCTGCAGGGCAGAAAGCAGCACGACGTACTTTAGAAATTGCGCTTCCGCTACTCAATGATGGTCGTGAGTTAAAATTCTTTGTGCTTCCCAATGAACACGATCCAGACTCTTTAATCCGTCGCGAAGGCTTAGAGAATTTCCAAAAACTATTACAGCAAGCACCGTTATTATCAGACTTCGTATTTGCACATCTAACTGGACAGCATGACGTCAGCACTCCTGAAGGCAAAAGCTTGGTCATGGGTGAACTGCGCGAATTGACTGAATTATTACCTAAACATGGCTCATTCCGTTATTTGTTAACGCAGTCTTTTCGTGAAAAGCTTGGTCTCGGAAAACGTTTCACTCCACAAATCAGCCATGATGCCTCTTTATCATTTAATATTCAGACCAAAGATGAAGACTTTGCGGTTGCAATCTTAATGCATCACCCCTTCCTGTATATTCATTTTGAAGAATTACGCGCGGTGATTGATCAAAATGAACTCTTGGCGAAGATTTTAGCTGCACTGAATATTGTGTTTGATGATCTGCCAGATGATCAAGAACTCGCAACCTATTATGTACTCGGGGCCTGTAGCAGTTATAGTCATGAATTGGCTGATATCATGCAACGCACCAATATTCAGGCCTTAACCCAAGCACCAGAAGTTGCCGATAAACTTGCGAAGGAATATGCCTTGGGGCTGCAAGAGAAATATTTGCGCTTAAAGCTCAAATCACCCATTTCTTTGATTGAATCACGTAATTTACGTCAACAATTGAATGAGTTGACCAAGCAGATTAGTTTACGTTTATTGTCTTAATTGTCTATTACTGGCGTGGCTTACGCTCATGTTCAAACACATCTTGTAGATGTTGTTGCAGCCATTCAAAGTAATCTGGATTTTCAGCTTTAGCAGCTTCTCTGAGTAAAATTGAGGTTGGGTGCATTAGCTTTTGGGTTAAACGATGTGCAAACTCTTGCAGTACCTGTTCAGCTGAATTTCCATGCTGCAAAGACTCTAGCGCATGTGACAACTCTTTTTGGCTTACTTCTTCACTATGCTGGCGATACGCTTGAATTGTACCACTCGCCTCTTTTACTTTTTGCTGAGTCATCAATTGAGTTGCCAATTGATTGACCATGATTTCAGCTTCAACAGCAGCTTGACGACGTTGTGCTAAATTTTCATCAATCACGCTTTGCAAATCATCAACGCCATATAAATAGACGTTATCCAACGATTCAACTTTCGGATCAATATCACGTGGAACCGCTAAATCGACCAGTAACATTTGTTGGTAACGGCGTTTCTTTAAAGCAACTTTAACGTCAGCATATCCAATCACTTGATGCAAACTACCTGTACAACTTGAGATAACATCTGCTCTATGCAAATTTTGTGCAAGTTCTGCAAAAGGAATAATTTCCACATCGACTTGATGGGCAATTTCTTGTGCCAGAATATCTGCGCGTTCACGACTACGGTTACAAATCAGGATCTTCGCCACACCCATTTCTGCTAGATGTTTAGCGACAAGACTGTTCATCTCACCTGCTGCAACCACCATGACGGTTAATTTTTCAGGACGACTAAATACTTGCGATGCCAGCTGAGCAACCGCATAACCCATTGAAACAGCATGACTTCCAACGGATGTCTCTGAACGAACCCGTTTTGCAGCATAAAACGCATATTCAAAGACACTATTCAATTCAGGCGAAACAGTTTCTGCATCTTTAGACAGCGCCAATGCACTTTTAACTTGCCCTAAAATTTGTGGCTCACCTAACATCAACGAGTCTAAACCACTGGCAACACGCATTAAATGTGTAACAGCTTGAGCATTCTCGTAACGATAAACATGATGAATTAACTGTTTTACATCAATATTATTCACTTGGGCCAACCAATTCAGAACGCTATCCGCATCCTCTGTCATGGCATACACTTCAGTGCGATTGCAAGTTGATACAACCACCAAATCATTCAGTGATGAACCTTGGTTTTGTTCAAGCAATAGCGCAGCTAACCGCTCTGCATTGAAAGCGATTTGTTCACGAAGTTCAACAGAAGCTGTTTGATGGTTGACACCCAATGCAAAGAAAGACATATCAGATCATCATTTCGCTAAATTTATGTTATTGTGCAACATCGGTGTCATAAAAAGCATTACTTTGGATCAATAAAAATTGCGTCAGCTATATCGCCGTACCCTTTTTAGCGGCAAGACGATTAGACGGTATTCTACCACAATCTTGTTGTTAGGTAGCATGAGCTCTTATGTCTCTGCACAAGCAATACACGACATGTATGCAGATAACAGCTTTGAACATGCGCTTCAACAGAGCATGATTGCCGAATTTTCTCTTGCTTATGATGATATTGCAACCGCGCTACACAACTATACTGTACTTGCGATTCGAAGCAACTCAACCACAATTAAGCAACGCGCGTTAGATATCGCTTTAGAATATAATGACTTACAGTCAGCTTTAGACATTGCAACACATTGGGTTGAACAAGAACCAAAAGATGTTCCAGCTTTATTTTATTTGTCACATATTGCATTAAAAACACATGAGTATGAACTCGCAGCAAAGACTCTAGATAAAATTTTAAATATCGATCCGACTGCTGATCTTGAAGAGATTTTAGCGGGGATTGCACCAGAACAAGCACAAGATCGTGAGATTCTGCTCAATGCACTTCGAGCAAGCGCAGAAAGGAACAACCCTTCCATTTTGGCCCTCATTGCGGGTTTAGAAGCACAAGATGGCTTGTACGAACAGGCACTGAATAATATTAATCGCGCATTACGCAAACGCTCCAAATCGACCAGCTTTATTTTAATGAAAGCTAACTTATTGATGGCTTTACGTGATGATGAAGAAACGAAAAATTGGTTTGAAAAAGCCAGCCGAAAAAATAAAAATAATATTGATATTCGAATGGCTGAAGCACGTTATTACATTCAAATCAATCAACAACAAGAAGCTTTGGATAAACTTGAAAGCATCATTAAAGATCATCCTAAAGCTGAAGAAGCTCTTTTTATCGCAGGCTTAACCAGTATCGATTTAAAGCAGTATGAAAAAGCTGAGCAATATTTAGTCGAATTACGCTCATCTGCGAAATATCAAAATGAAGCTTATTATTACCTTGCGATCAATGCACAACGTAAACAACATTATGAAACGGCAAAAGCCTACTATCGCTTGGTTGATGGCAGTTTATACATCGTTTCACGTCGCAATATGATCGCAATTTTTGAAAAACAGGGACAACTCAATGATGCTCTGCGCTTTTTAACGCAAGAACGAGTCAACTATCCACAGCATGCCAGTTTCTTATATCAAGCGCAGGCCGATATTTTAAAGAAAATGGACAATAAAAAAGCAGCTTTGGCCTTATTGGATGAAGCGATTAAGAGCCTTCCTGATGATCCCGAATTGATTTATGCCGAAGTATTATTACTTGACCCATATACCGATCGAGATAAATTAGACAAAACTTTAAAACAGCTCTTAACGATTGAACCAAATAGTCCGACCTATCTAAATGCTTATGCCTACACATTGGCACTGCAAAACCGTCGTCTCAAAGAGGCACGAAAATACGCAGAATTGGCACTGGATTTCGCGCCTGAACAGGCCTCTATCCTCGACACATTAGGTTATATCGCCTTCTTGCAAAATGATTTTGATACCGCATCCAAAGTCCTAGGCCAAGCGTATTCACTAAGTGAGAATGTCAATATTGGTATTCGTTATGCCAAAGCCCTATATATGCAAGGCGCACTCACGCAATTTAGCGAGGTGTTACAGCAATTGAAACAAAAACATGCCAATGCCCCACAATTACAACAACTTGATAGCTTAATCTTACCCATCACCGTAAAAAAGAGTTAAATCCATGCGCTTGTTTTCAAAATTGTGCATCACTGTATGTAGTAGTAGCGTTCTATTTTTGACAGGCTGCCAACACTTAAGCCAACCAAATAAAGTAATTGCATCACCACAAATTCAAGATGAAAATAATTTTAGCTTACAAGGCAAAATTGGTGTCCGTACACCACAACAATCAGGCAGTGCTTTTTTTACATGGGTACAGCAACAAGAGCAATTCGATATTGAACTCACAGGAATTTTAGGTGTAGGTAAGACCCAAATTGAAGGCAAACCAGGTGAAGTGACGTTAAACAGTGCCAAAACTGGTCTAATTACAGCTGCTACACCTGAAGAATTACTAGAGAAAGCCACAGGTTGGCAAGCGCCGATTATGCATCTCGCTTATTGGGTACAAGCCAAACCAGCGACCTCAAATGCACAAGTGAATAAAGATGAAAATAATCGTCTAAAGCAATTGGTTGAAGATGGCTGGACGGTTGATTTTAGCTATAACGATGGTCAAACCCTCCCCAATAAGCTTTTGTTGAAGCAAGCACTTGCCGATGACAAAGAAAACCGTATTACAATGGTGATTCAAAACCGATAAGTTAGATTGTTTTTTTATGATTAGAGTGCCTTCCCCTGCTAAATTGAACTTGTTTTTGCATATCACAGGTCGTCGTGAAAATGGTTATCATGAATTACAGACTATTTTTCAACTGATTGATCTATATGACTGGATGACGTTTGAGCAAAATCCAGAACAAACCATTCAAATTAAAGGCTTAAGCGAAGTTAAACTTGAACACAATTTGATCTATCGTGCAGCACAATTATTACGCCCGCATGCAAAAAAACCATGTGGGCTAAATATCAGCATTGAAAAAAATATTCCAATGGGTGCTGGTCTCGGTGGTGGTTCATCCAATGCAGCAACCACACTGATTGTACTGAATCAGCTTTGGCAATGCGGCTTAAATGAACAGCAATTAGCTGATTATGGCGTACAGCTTGGGGCGGATGTTCCGATCTTTGTTTTAGGTCGTAATGCATGGGCAGAAGGGATCGGTGAACATTTATCATTCATAGACTTAGCTCAAAAAAAATTCATAATTTTAAAACCTGACTGTTTTATCAGCACTCAACAGCTTTTTTCGCAAAAAACATTGACAAGAGATTCTAAGATCACTACATTTTGCGCCTATCAGTTAGAACCTTCTAATTTTGGAAATAACTTTGAACCTCTGGCTCGACAGTTATACCCTGAAGTAGAAGAAGCAATGCAATATTTAGATCAGTTTGGTCTAGCAAAGCTTACAGGTACAGGTGCTTGTGTTTTTATTGAAGTAACCGATGAAATGAACGTAGAGCAAATTTTGCAAAACTCACCTTGTAAATCTTACTTGGTTAACAGTTTAGCAGAATCACCTTTAAGACATTTTTCAGTTGCATGTTAGGGGCGTCGCCAAGTGGTAAGGCACCGGGTTTTGATCTCGGCATCCGTTGGTTCGAATCCAGCCGCCCCTGCCAATTTTCATCTGTAGATATATGTAATATTTAGGGGCGTCGCCAAGTGGTAAGGCACCGGGTTTTGATCTCGGCATCCGTTGGTTCGAATCCAGCCGCCCCTGCCATTACATATCATCAAATTTAGGGGCGTCGCCAAGTGGTAAGGCACCGGGTTTTGATCTCGGCATCCGTTGGTTCGAATCCAGCCGCCCCTGCCATATATTAAGACAGACTTGTTTTATATTGATATTTGATCAAATATATTGACATTATCATCTAAAACCTTTAAAGTTCTGCCGCATTAGGGGCGTCGCCAAGTGGTAAGGCACCGGGTTTTGATCTCGGCATCCGTTGGTTCGAATCCAGCCGCCCCTGCCATCCAAATTCATTATAAGCCAACCGCCAAGGGTGCTTCATGCCCAATCTTGTCGTTTTTAGTGGAAGTGCTCATCCACATTTCGCTCAAAAAGTCGTAAGCCATTTACATATTCCTTTAGGTGCTGCTTCTGTAAGCAAGTTCTCTGATGGTGAAATTTCAGTTGAAATTACTGAGAATGTTCGTGGTAAAGACGTTTTTATCGTCCAGTCTACCTGTGCGCCGACCAATGATAACCTAATGGAAATTTTGGTTATGGCTGATGCTTTGCGTCGTGCAAGTGCTGGTCGTATCACTGCTGTTATTCCTTATTTCGGTTATGCACGCCAAGATCGTCGTCCACGTTCTGCTCGTGTACCAATTACAGCGAAAGTCGTTGCAGATATGCTGACAACCGTTGGAATTGACCGTGTTGTAATGATTGACTTACACGCAGACCAAATTCAAGGTTTCTTCGATATTCCTGTTGACAACATTTACGGAACGCCAGCGTTACTTGCTGACTTGCGTCAACAACAACATCATAACCTCGTGGTGGTTTCACCTGACGTAGGTGGTGTTGTTCGTGCCCGTGCTGTTGCTAAACAAATGGGTGATATCGACTTAGCTATCATCGATAAACGTCGCCAAAAAGCAAATGAATCACAAGTGATGCATTTGATTGGTGATGTAAATGATCGTGACTGTGTCATTGTCGATGACATGGTTGATACGGCAGGTACGCTTTGCAAAGCGGCCGATGCACTAAAACAATTTGGTGCTCGTCGTGTTGTTGCTTATGCAACTCACCCTGTTTTATCTGGCAAAGCCATTGAAAACCTTCGTAACTCTGTGATTGATGAACTTGTTGTTACCGACACGATTCCTCTTTCAGATGAAGCATTGAGCTTAGGCAAAATTCGCCAAGTTTCTGTTGCTAGCATGGTTGCTGAAACAATTCGTCGTATCAATAACGAAGAATCTATTAGCGCAATGTTCGATAGTTATCTATAATAGCCCAGCTTTTTTTCTTAAACCCTAGCTCGCTAGGGTTTTTCTATCACTAAACTGGTCGCAAGTTTAGTTACTCAAACTCAATGAGGATATGCCCATGGCAAACTTCGTATTAAACGCTCAAGCACGTGAAGTAGCACAACAAGGGAAAGGTTCGAGCCGCCGCCTTCGTCACGCTGCTCAAATCCCAGCAATCATCTACGGTGGTAGCGCTGAGCCTGTAGCAGTTACTTTAGAGCTTCGTGAAATTGTTAAAGCTTTAGAAAACAACGCTTTCTTCGAAGAAGTTATCGAAATCAAAATCGGTGATAAAGTTGAAAACGTTAAAATCCAAGCGTTACAACGCCACCCTGCTAAAAACACGCCTATGCACGCTGACTTCAAACGCGCATAAGTGTTAAAGGCGTAAATTAGTGTCAAATATTTCGCTAATTGTTGGTTTGGGCAACCCTGGAAAGGAATATGCCCAAACCCGCCATAATGCAGGTTTCTGGTTCGTTGAACAGCTTGCAGATCGTTATGGCATTTCTTTAAAAGCTGATCCTAAATTTCATGGATACAGTGGTCGTGGCCAAATTGAAGGTCATGATGTACGTTTATTACTCCCTACCACTTTTATGAACCGTTCTGGTCAAAGTGTTGTTCCTTTCTCTAAATTTTATCAAGTTGCACCAGAATCAATCCTGATTGCGCATGATGAACTGGATATGGATCCTGGTGTTATTCGTTTGAAAACAGGTGGCGGACATGGTGGACATAATGGTCTTCGTGATATCGTTCCTCATATCGGCGCAAACTTTCACCGTTTAAGAATTGGAATTGGGCATCCAGGCGCTAAAGAACGCGTTTCTGGTCATGTGCTTGGCAAAGCGCCTAGCAGTGAACAAGCTTTAATGGACGCCGCAATTGATCATGCCTTAGCTAAAGTGAAAATGCTTGTTGATGGACAAGTTTCACAAGCCATGAATCAAATTAACGCTTACAAACCCGCATAAACTGAATTGTTGATCAATCACACTTGCCATATTGCATTTTTAAGCGCAAAATGCGCATCGAACCGCCTGTAGCCCGCGGAAAACGTGACAAGTCAACCATAAGATATTCATCTTAGGTCTTACTCAGGAGACGCTAGCCATGCTATCTCGTTTATTAAAATGTAAAATTCACCGTGCAGTTGTGACTCATGCAGAGCTTCATTATGAAGGTTCTTGTGCAATTGATGGCGTATTAATGGACTTAGCAGGGATTCGTGAATACGAAGAAATCCACGTATGGAACGTAACTAACGGCAAACGCTTCACAACTTATGCAATTCGTGGTGAAGATGATTCAGGCATTATCTCAGTCAATGGTGGCGCTGCACATCAAGCTGATGTTGGTGATTTAGTGATTATTGCGACCTTCGGTGACTTTACTGAAGTAGAAGCGAATCTTCACAAACCACGCCTCGTTTACGCAAATCCAGACAATACAGTGAATCACACAGCCAACTGTATTCCTGTGCAAATTGCATAAGCAATAAAACAGATTCCGAAAAAGCCAGTCAATATGAACTGGCTTTTTTATTGTGAGAAATTTCCAAATCACCCTCTCTTAAAAATACAAAAACACTGAGAAATAACCCCAAGTTTTACTTAACCCAACTTGTAAAACGGTGCTAGGCCTTATTCAATAAATAGACAATAACGATAATTTGAAAAATATGGATATTCTTAATATTCTCTGCAAAGTCAGTCTCTTTGCAGAATTAGATCATACGACGCTAGAGAGCTTGGTCCCCTATTGCCATATTCGTCATCTGCAAACGGGACAACAGCTGTATTGTGCTCATGATATTGCTGATCATGTCTATATTGTTGCTTACGGTCGAGTAAAGCTCACCAGCTCAGCGGGTTTACTCACTTATTATGGCCGAAACGAAATTGTTGGTGAAACAGGTGTCATTTCTAACCAACCACATCACTGTACGGTCAATGCCATTCGAGATACTGCATTATTGGGTATTCCCCAGCAACAGTTCTTAGATTTTATCCACCAATATCCAAAAGTTTTGTTTGCACTGTCTCGTTTGATCATTCATCGTTCCCAACCTGAGCAACAACTCACCCATGCAATGGGACATAGTCGAACCCTCTCTGTCATTCCTGTTTCAACACATATTCCCGCCACTCATCTGGCAGAAAAACTCACCGAACATTTACAACGTTGGCCTCATGCACGTTTAGTCACCGCAGCACATGTGGATGCGCTATTTGGTTCTGGGTTTAGCCAAACACCATTGGATTACAGTACCGAAGATTTACAACTACGCCAATGGCTTGCCAGCCTAGAAGAAAAGCATTGCTATGTGCTATATGCCGCCAATAACAGTGAAGATGAATGGTCGAAACGTTGCCTACATCAAGCAGATCGAATTTTGATATTGGCTGAAGCCAATCAAACACCGACACAAACACCGCTATCTCATGTGCTCAATCAACATGAGTGGCAAAGCCCAATTGAATTAGTACTATTACGTTCCGAAGGTGACCCTTCCCCACATACCCTGATTTGGAAACAACTGTACCATGCCCGCGCCCACTACTTTATCCACCCTTGGGCTCAAGCTGATATCTGTGCCGTTGCCCGCCAAATCTCCAGTCAAGGGGTTGGTTTAGTGCTGGGTGGCGGTGGTGCACGTGGTTTTGCCCATATTGGTTTAATTCGAGCACTGGAACAACTACATATTCCGATTGATATTGTTGGTGGTACCAGTATGGGCGCATTTGTGGCAGCCCTTGTCGCCTGTGGCTTTGATAGCGTGGAAATGACTCATATTGCTTACGAAACCTTTGTGGCGCGTAACTATCTCAATGACTACACCATGCCACGCGTTTCTCTGATTCGAGGACAACGTTTCCATACTCGCCTGCATGCTATCTTTGGACATCGACGAATTGAAGAACTCAGACAAACCTATTATTGTATTTCGACCAACCTCACCACAGGTCAAGCCGTGATTCATGATCAAGGTGAACTTGCGACTTGGGTCGGCACCAGTATGAGTGTACCTGGTGTGGCACCTCCCGTGGCTTGGCATGAAAACCTACTCTGCGATGGCGGCGTGATTAATAACCTCCCCACAGATGTCATGCAAAATTTAGAAAGAGGTACCATTATTGCCAGTAATGTGAGTCTGCATGATGATATTCGAGTACCTGGTATTGGCTTGGATGAACCTGATCAAAGTGCCTTACTCAACTGGAATAAAATCATTAAAGATAAATTGCTTCATGCGCCAAGACTGGCAGAAATCTTAATGCGGACAGCAACCCTCGCCAGCGATACCATGATTCAGACCGCAGCAATTGAACGTGCAAATTTACATATTCGTATGCCCATTGAAGGCATTGGCATGTTTGACTGGCATAAATTAGATACCTTGGTAGAACGTGGTTATGAGCATGCTTTAGAAACCTTACTTCCAATCCGAGAGACTTTACCAAACGTTTAGTTTAACCAAGCGATGCTGTCACCGATGATTGAATTTGGTAGCGATCCAATAAACCATCTAGATATTGATAAGTTTCAGGGTCTAATTGCTGCATATAACCATCCAAAATACGATGGCATTGTTGCTGCTTTTCAACTGGCATACGTCGCATAATGTCAAATGTGACCTCCCATTGTGAACGTAACAATGAGGCATAGGCAATGTGATGTAATACATCCTCATCAATCTGGGCAATGGCTGCTGCTACCGTCTGTCTTGCTTCATCTTGCATATAATTGACGATCACCAGCATATCTGCCCATAAATCACAACGATCTGCAGCTTCAACAATACTTCGAATAATTTCAACTTGTCTCAAAGCAGGTAGATTTGCCACAAAATTTTGTGCTTGTGGAGATAAGCATGCCACCACAGGCAACATATCTTCCCAAAGCTGATCTTCCTGTGTCGCTTGAATAATCGCATTTACAACAGATTCACCTTGCTGAACCGCCAAATCACCCAGTTCCTGTTTCAGACCATAACTGATATAACTCATTAAAGCCAAAACTTTGGGCCATACCAACCGCTGGGTTGGATCACCAACAATCAATAAGGCTTGCTCAATGCGCTCTTTTGGCAGTACATGCACCAAATGATCAATCTGCTCACGAGATTCTATATAAAATGCAATTTCCAGCAGGTCACTTTCACTTTCGACAATCTGTGCAACATCCAATAAAACAGTATCAGATAACATACTGACAAAGCGCCCTATGGTCACAAAATCACGTTGCTCTAACAGGACTTTGGTAATATCCGTAATTTGATGCGTTGTCAGATAACCCAATAACTCTCTGGCTAATCTTGGATCTAAATGCACTGAAATAGCAGCCACTGTTTTAGCTGGTAAATGCTTAGCAATTCGATAAGAACTTTCCGTAGACAAATACACTGCAATTTGTGCCACGATAAAAGGGTCCAAGAAGTGCTTTACCATAAAAATACTGATCCAGCGCGGCAACCAATTGACCCAGGTCGCTAAATAACGAAAACGCTTTTTTTGCTGACTCTGTAAGCGCTCTAATATCGCAAAACGGAACTGCCTTAAACTCTCAGGTGCCAAAGACTGCATAAATGCTAATTCTTGTTCTGAAACCTTAAAAATACGAGCGAGCTTAATAAGCTCTGCCTGTACTGCAAGTCGAGTCATCGTATTCCCTCCTTATTTATCTCGAAATAGCCAACGCAAGAAAAATGGAGTTTGATACAAACTTTGATTCAGCTTCTTATCTTCATTTTCTATGGTTTGTTGTAATTGCTGATTGAGCCAAACCAAATCTTGGTTGGATATCTGTGAAAATGTTTGAAGACTCATCACTGGCCGATGTAACTGTTGCGCCAATTGTTCTAACGCTGTTTTATCTGCTTTCTCCATTAGAGTGATCCTTCCAGTTATTGTTGTTTTATCTTTTGAGTCTATGCTCAATTCAAATGGATTACCAGTTTCGATGATCAGACAAAAAACAGCTTCAAGTCTCAGCAATTTTTTTCATTTTTATAGAACGATACATTCTATAAAAAGTTGCCTTTTCTCATAAAAATCTGGCTATAATCAAAGCACATCGCTTCAGGGCGGGGTGAAATTCCCCACCGGTGGTAAGTTAGGCATTGTAATCAAATGACCTAATCAGCCCACGAGCCTGTATATATTTTTATATACTCGCAGATTTGGTGAGAGACCAAAGCCGACGGTATAGTCCGGATGAAAGAAGACGAAACCACTGAAATACGCTTTTTTGCGTTGTTTTTGTGCACGCTTATTTTTTACATCAGTCCTGAAATGTTCAACCGTATCCAATTTACGAGAGCGTTTCATTATGTCTAGTTTAATCCAACCCGAACTTTTCTTTTCAGCCCTTTCCCCTGCTGAACAACGTATTCAACAAGCTTTAGAAGATATCCGCCAAGGCAAACCTGTATTGGTGATGGATGATTTTGATCGTGAAAACGAAGCTGACTTGATTATTGCTGCTGAAACTTTAACTGTCGAAACCATGGCGCAAATGATTCGTGATGGTTCAGGTATTGTTTGCTTATGCTTAACAGAAGCCTTAGCTGATCATTTAGAACTTCCACCTATGGTCGTCGACAATTCCAGCCAATTTAAAACAGCATTTACAGTAACGATTGAAGCGGCACAAGGTGTAACCACAGGCGTGTCTGCTAAAGACCGTGTCACCACTGTTTTAGCTGCAACCAAGGATGGTGCAGTTGCAAATGACTTAAGCCGTCCAGGTCATGTATTTCCTTTACGTGCGCGTGAAGGCGGTGTTTTAACCCGTCGTGGTCATACGGAAGGTACAATTGATTTAGCTCGTCTAGCAGGTTTAAAACCATCTGGAGTGCTGTGTGAATTGACCAATCCTGATGGTTCCATGGCTTCAGGTATTCAAGTACTTGCTTATGCACAAACCCATGGTTTAACTGTGATTAGCATTGAAGAGCTGGTGCAATACCGCTTAAAACACAATGTCTAATTAGAGATAAAAAAGCCTCGAATCATCGAGGCTTTTTTTCAATTTGTTTTATGAAACTTTTCGCTCGGCGTTCAATTCAGCAACAGCTTCAATCAACTGACTAAATTGCGAAATTTGGGTCACAGGTTGTGCTTGAGCCAACTCTTCTGCCGTGCCATAACCATAATTCACAGCAATGGTTTCAATCCCATTGGCACGCGCACCGATGATGTCGTATTGGCGATCACCTACCATAATACATTGCTGTGCATCTAACTGTTGTTGTTCAAGAATATAAGCGATTAAATCCGCTTTATTGGTTCTCTCACCAGTCAATTCACTGCCATACATTTCGGTAAAATACTGGGCTAAATCAAAATGAACCAAAATTTGCTTCGCATAAACTGTAGGCTTTGCTGTTGCAAGAAACAAAGCATAGCCTTGTGATTGCAATTGTTGCAAAGTCTGAGCAACTAAAGGATAAACTTCATTCTCAAATAAACCAGTCACTGAGAAACGCTCACGATAAGCCAGCAATGCCTGCTCAGCCAGATCATCATCTTGAGTATTGAGTAATTTTGCCAGAGATGCTTTTAAAGGTGGGCCAATAGTCCAGTCTAGATCGACCTCATCGGCTACGGGCTGACCTAACTTTTCTAAAGCAAAACGAATTGAACCATGAATTCCAGTTTTAGGATCGGTTAAGGTTCCATCTAAATCGATGAGAATATTTTTGATCGTCATTCGTTCAATCTCTTACAGTCTTACACAACACAGTCGAGAGTTTCTCGAAACTTCCCTATACTACCGTAGATTGCAGAATAAAAGGAAATTGCAGTGCGTCCGACCGTACTTTGTTTTTCAGGTTTAGATCCTTCTGGTGGGGCTGGCCTACAGGCAGATATTGAAGCAATTGGACAAAGTGGTGCACATGCTGCAATTGCATGTACTGCTTTAACCATTCAAAACTCACAACAAGTGTTTGGTTTTGAAGCGACTTCAAAGGAATTATTGCTCGCACAAGCCAATGCGGTGGTCGGTGATTTACCAATTAAATGTGTGAAGTCAGGTATGTTAGGCACGACCGACAATATTGCGGCACTGGCTGAATTCTTACGTGAACATCCAGATTATTTATATGTTCTAGACCCCGTTTTGGTCGCAAATAGTGGCGGTTCATTGGGTGACCAAGCGACATTAGTCAAAGCCTTTGCTGAGCTGATTCCATTGGCAACAGTGATTACCCCCAATACCGTTGAGTTAAGAGCCTTAACAGGTCTTGATGATATTGAACAAGCCACACAAAAACTTTTCGAAATGGGTGCAAAAGCAGTATTGGTCAAAGGTGGGCATGAAGATACCCCAGATCATATCCGCAACGTGCTGTATGCTGATGGTAAAATGCTTGCAGAAAGCCGCTGCCCACGCTTAGAAGGTCAATACCACGGTTCAGGTTGTTCATTGGCAAGCTTTATTGCAGGACGTTTAGCACTTGGTGATTCGCTTAAAATTGCGGTTCAACATGCGGAAACATGGTTATTTGGTGTGTTAAAACATGCAGAAACACCAGTACCGCATGGGCAAAAGATTCCAAAACGCTTTTAAGCTGTTTTAAAAAATCATTATTTTCAAGAAATGATCGAATAAAAAAGGCGCATTCAGCGCCTTTTTTATTGTTCAAAATTATTGTGGAATACGGAGTACTTGACCAGGGAAAATGTCATCTGCATTTTTAAGTAACGGACGATTCGCTTCAAAAATTTTGTTGTACTGGTTTGGGTCACCATAATATTCTTTTGAAATCTTAGACAAATTGTCTCCTGATTTCACAGTATAAAACTTACTTTCTGGCTCAGGTGTTTCCACAGTAAGTTGATCATCAACTTGCGCCACATGATCAATATTTCCGACAGCAAGTACAATCTTTTCTTTATCAGCCTGAGTTTTAACCTGCCCTTTAACTGTTGCCGTATCAGTATTGCCATTATATGTGACTGATAAACCATCAATCGGAAGACCTAAACTTTTAATCAAACCTAATAATTTATTCGCAATCTCTTGAGCTGATGGTTCAGCTGGCGTTGCTGGTGCAGCTTGTGGCTCTGCTGGTGCTGTATTCTTCTTACCAATACCTTTAACAAAATCAAAAAGACCCATTGTTATTTCCTCTGTAATTATTAATTGAATATAGTCAAAAAAGACCTACATCTAGTTATACAGAAAAAATAAATCACTCGAGTTTCAATTTAGCGCGGTCTTGTAAATATATGTATATAAGTTAGAACCCGATGAAAAACACACTGTTGCGAAATATCTGGGCACAAAAAAGCCACCTTGCGGTGGCTTTTTGATCATGCAAGATGATTAACCAAGTTTCTTAGTTACGTAATCGATTGCAGATTGAACAGTTGTGATTTCATTTGAATCTTCATCTGGAATCGTGATGTCAAAATCATTTTCAAAAGACATTACAAGTTCAACCAAATCTAAAGAGTCAGCACCTAAGTCATCCATGAAAGATGCTTCGTTTTTAATCTCTTCAGCACGCATACCTAATTGTTCAGCTACTGCTTGTTTGATGCGTTGTTCGATATCGCTCACAGGAATTCTCCTCATTGCTTGTGGCGTTTTAATTTGCCACTAGTTTAATTGAATATAAGATTTTTTAAAAGTTTATACATCGCCACTTAGGCCATGTATAGACCACCATTTACGTGTAAAACTGTACCAGTAATGTAACTAGCCTTATCGCTCGCCAAGAAACTCACTGCATCTGCAATATCTTGAGGTTCACCTAGACGATTTAAAGCTACTTGATCAGTCATTTTTTTACGAATATCTTCGCTTAACTGATCAGTCATTTCAGTGGCAATGAAACCAGGTGCAACACTGTTCACTGTAATCTGACGACTACCCATCTCTTTGGCTAAACTACGACTGAATGCTTCAATCCCTGCTTTTGCTGCCGAGTAGTTCGCTTGCCCAGGGTTGGCAAAATGTGCAACCACTGAACTAATATTAATAATGCGGCCAAAACGTGCTTTGGTCATACCTTTCAATACACGCTTAGACAAACGATAAACCGCTTTTAGATGAATATTAAGAATATCGTCCCAATCATCTTCTGACATACGCAGCAACAAGTTGTCTTTGGTAATGCCTGCATTGTTGACCAAAATCAACACTGAGCCATATTTTTGCTCGATGTCTGAAACCAGTGCATCAATCGCTTCGCCATTGCGAACATCAAGTACAGCACCTGTCCCATGTTCAGCAAAGCTTTCTGTCAGCTTTTGCGCGCCTGCTTCAGAAGTTGCGGTACCAACCACAAAAAAACCGTCTTGAATGAGTTGCTGTGCAATCGCTGCGCCAATGCCTCGGCTTGCTCCTGTCACTAACGCAACTTTTCGTTGTTGTGTCATGCAATTTTTCCTTCTGCCACTAACACTGCGTTTAGGGCATCTTCCATACGTGCTTTGCTATCAAGGGCAAATGCTTTTTCTATGTTCGGTAATCGCTTAGCAAGATTACTCAGTACCGTACCAGGGCCACATTCAACCACGTACTGGATACCTTGATCTTGCAGATACTGCATCGTACGTGTCCATTGTACTGATTGGTACAATTGAGCCGTTAAAGCCTGACGTAATTGAGCAACATCTGTCGCGATTTCCGCGTTGACATTTTGTATTACAGGAAGACATGGTAGCTCAATGGCAGTTTGTTCCAAAGCTGCGGCAAACTTTTCCGCTGCTGGTTTCATTAATGTGCAATGAGATGGGACAGAAACAGGCAATGCAATTGCTTTACCTGATTGTTCTTTTGCTTCTGCCATGACCTGCTGAACCAATGCTGCACTACCAGCGATCACGACTTGACCCTGTGCATTATAATTTGCCGCTTCAACTGAACCTTGACCTGCAGCAGAAGCATTTTGACAAAGCTCGACCACTTTCTCATCAGCCAAACCAAGAATTGCAGCCATTGCACCTTCACCTGAAGGAACAGCACTCTGCATCAGTTTGCCACGTAAATGAACCAGTTTAACTGCATCAGCCAAGCTCATTGCTTCCGCTGCAACAAGTGCACTGTATTCTCCCAAAGAGTGTCCAGCCAAGTATTTCGGCACAATACCACCCAGCTCTAACCATACACGCCATAGCGCGATACTTGCAGTCAGTAACACAGGTTGGGTATTTTCAGTTTGGTCCAAGCCTTCACCTGTTTGGGCAATCTGCCAAAGGTCAAAACCTAGCGCAGCTGATGCCTCCGCAAATGTATCTTGAACGACACTAAACTGCTCTGCAAGTTCAGCCAGCATACCTGCTTTTTGAGAACCCTGACCAGGAAAAACAAATGCTGTTTTTGTTGCTTGAGCAGCCTGCTCAAGTCGTTTAGTCGACATATAAAAATCCTTAAATTAGTCTACCGCCAATTTTATCAATACTCATAATTCTACATGAGAATGACAATAGACTCTTTAGCGATGCGGCAATTTAACACTGATTAATTCTTTTTATAATTGCGAAAAACAACAAAAAAGGGAGCTTTCGCTCCCATTTTTTCTATACTTTAAGCTAACGCTTAATGCATATAGTTCAATTATTCAGCATCAGCTGCTTTAGCGAATAATTGACGACCACGGTAAATACCGTCTTTAGTCACGTGGTGACGACGATGAGTTTCACCAGTAGTTTGGTCTACAGATAATGCATTCTCGGTTAAAGCGTCATGTGAACGGCGCATGTCACGGCGAGAGCGACTTTTACGGTTTTGCTGAACGGCCATGATGGCTCCTTACAAAGATCGAAAAAATGGATCAGAACAAATTCAGTTGTCTTAACTCAACATTATAACATAAATTATGAGTTAAGTTTACCCTTCAGACCTGCCAAAACATCAAACGGATTATCCCGTTTCTCTTCGACAACGTCTGGAGTGGTAGGTTGATGCTTATGCTCGCAAGCATCATGCTTAGGAGATAAAGGCACCAACAATAACAGCTCATCTTCTAGTAGTGCGAGTAAATCTATCACTGCAGGTGCATCATAATCACCTTTTTTTGAAGATTCACTTTCACCTAGAACGATGAAATCAGCATCCTCATCCAATCGCTCTATCAGTGACTCATCATCAATCAAAGCTAAATGAAAGTCTGAAACCAATTCAATTTCAACGGCTTCCAAACAACGTTGGCATACCATTGGAACTTTTGCTTCAGTATGTCCATCTAACCATACAATACGATGATAGATATCCATTGATAGCTTACAGTCTATGTTGATCAATTGATCATCAATTGAACCAACAGCTTCTCGAGCAATACGAGCAAAGCGAGACAATGGCAGTGTTCCTGACCATGTAAAGCCCTGTTCAGCCCATTTAAATGGCTCGATTTGGCTTGGAAAAGTATTTGCTGACATAATTAAGGCGGCAATTCTACAAATTCATCGGTACTCTGTCAAAGATTAAGATACAATTTTGTACTTCTTTAGACAGAACTCGGGGTAAATTAAGCAATGTACCTGTTGCAGCCGCAACTTGAAGTAACATCTTCATTACTCGTAAGCACCCATTCAACCTCTGTTCCTGTGTTAGCGCTAGATCAAGTGCAACGTTCATCTTGGCAAAAGGTAACAACAGAACCAGAACAGGTCGATTGGCTTATTTTACACTTTAATCATTGGTTTTCCCACCATAATGTCACACTTGTTAAAGGTGATTTTGAACCAGAATATTTCCCAGCCACTTCTGAGCACCCTGCAAAGATCCAATTTGCTCATGGTTTCTTCAATAGTGCCCTACATGAAATCAGCCATTGGAGCATTGCTGGCGAGCAACGTCGCCTACTTTCCGACCTTGGCTATTGGTATGCGCCCGATGGACGAAGTTCGGAACAACAAGCCCTATTTGAGCAAGTTGAAATTAAACCTCAAGCCATAGAATGGCTATTTGCGACTGCCTTTGGTCGAAAATTTCGTGTGTCACTGGATAACTTAACTGGCGATGGCGGTAATGGAGATCAATTTAAAGATCATGTTTTTGCCCAAGTACAACGTTATTTTTCTGGCGAAGCAAAATTACCGCGTGATGCTGCACATTTCATTCATTACATCTGCTTGTCTACCCGCAATGGAACACCATTACAACTCGATGAATTTAAACGTGAATACCTTGATTAAATGACAAAATTATCACATCTAAGACTTGCAACATGCCCCTAACAAGTTTCATACTGAATTTAGCCGTATAAATCAGGGAGTTAAAATAATGTTGCATTTACATATTCATCCTGAAAACCCACAGGCTCGCTTAATTACACAAGCAGTAGAACGTATTCGTGCTGGTGATGTTGTGGTCTATCCAACAGATGCTGCGTACGCGATCGGTTGTCAAATCGGAAATAAAAGCGCAATGGAACGAATTGCACAAATTCGTGGTTTGGGGCCAAAGCATCAGTATGCGATTATGTGTTGTGATTTATCCGATATTGCGACCTATGCCAAAGTCGATAACGCCATGTATCGTCTATTGAAAAATAATACGCCAGCAGTTACGACTTTTATTTTGCCAGCGACCAGTGAAGTACCAAAACGTTTAATGCATCCGAAGAAAAAGACCATTGGTCTGCGTATTCCAAGCAATCCCGTTGCTCAGGCTTTATTAAAAGAACTCGGTGAACCACTTTTAACCAGTACCTTGATTTTGCCTGATCAAAAAGATCCGCTTGATGATCCATTTGATATTGAAAACCAACTAGGTAAACGTATTGATGTGTTTATAGATAGTGGTTTCGGAACTTTGTCCACCACCAGTATTGTTGACTTATCTGGAGAAAATCCTGAAATCGTGCGTCGTGGTGTAGGTGATGTCAGTGCTTTTGAATAATCAATAAAAACTTACCTATTTTATCTCCGCCTGTTAAGCTTTATGGTTTTGGTTGACCCAAAACCATAAAAATACGTCATTTATTAAAACTAACCGTACTTTTTCTAATGAAAAACACTCCCAACAAGACAAGAAGCAATGCGGGCAGCATGAAAAACGTGATAGTCTCATCGAGAAATAAAGCGCCTAATAACAAGCCTATAATTGGCACAAGATAATTCGTTGTTGCTGTAAAAACAGAACCCACCTGATGAATTAAATAATACATCAACAACAATGCGCCTGCGGTCGAGACTAGAGCCAAACTAATCATGGCACCCACAGCCTGCAGACTAAAATTAACATTCCAATCTTGGGTCAGAAGCATAAATGGCAAACTTATCAGGGCTGATATAGATAATACGTAAGCATTAGTTACCGCTGGCCCAACATTTCCTAACTGCCGTGTTTTATAAACTGAATATCCATAAAAAATTGCAGACAGAAAAACTGCAAAATGCCCTTTGGCATTTTCTCCCCCATATTTCAAAATATCTTGAAAAGAAAGCAGGAGAATTCCTAAAAAACCAAAAACAAAACCCAAATAGACTTCTTTACTGAAACGAATTTTCTCCTTGCCGAAGTATTCAAAGATAGCGACAAATAATGGAATTAACGCCATATATACAGCTTCAATCCCACTTGCAATATATTGAACCGCCCATGCGATAAGTGAAAAAGGAATAACTGTAGAAGTAAATGCCAATGTAATAAAAATTTTCTTATGAGCCTTCCACACAATATGATAAGAGTGTGTGCTATATAAAACATAGGGAACAATGACTATTGCCGCAAAAAAGAGTCTAAAAAAAACAATACTAGCCGTGGAAAAAGATTGACCTGCCAATTTCATAAATAAAAATGCAGAACCTTGCATGATGCCCAAAAGCAACAATAAGTAAAAAAATTTTAATTTCATTCCTTATCCTTATAAAAGAAGATAGGTTTAGAGAACCTATCTTCTTAAAATTTTAGTCTCGGAATGCATATGTTTCGTGAGTAACCTCTCGATTAATGTCTCTAGCACGTTCCCACGCCATATTCACAATAATTCGAGTCGCATCTTGCTCTAAGGGTGTCACTCTATGTAACGTTGTATCTGATTTTAATAAATAAATATCCCCTGTTTCATGATGATAATTTTTCACAGGATTCCGTAACAAGTGCTCTTTAATCCTAGCATTTTTCTTATCCCAATATGTATGAGGAACACACTCTAATATACCTCCATATTTTAACGGAGGAGCTTCAACGATCCAAATCATACTATAAGGATAGTCTCCCCAATGAAAACCGTGCGTATCCCCAACTTTATGCTGATTATTAATAATAAATTTCTCAAATTCCCATGGATTAGGAATAATTTCTTCTTTAGCTAATTTTCCCAAGAATTTAATTAAACTTTCTGAGTGATAAACTGCTGGGATTACTTGGCCATATTCAGCAATATCAACTTGACGAACGTTGCTCATAAAACGTGGTGTATTCCCCGTTGACTCCATATGGAGATCACGCCTTTTTGCATATTTTCCAAGAAGCTCTCTAACCTCAGCATAGAATAGTTCTTTTATGTTATCTGGAATTAGATTAGTAACTTTTAAATACCCATCTCTAAGAAATGATTGGGCTGCCCAAAAAACTTCATCATTGCTCATGAATTTCTCTTCAAGATGTAATGAAATTTCATCTTCAATGAATTGTTTTAAATTTTCCATAATTTTAAATTCACCATTCAAGGAGGCTTAAAATTAGCAAAATAATTTATATCCACCAATAAAAAATACAAAAAACATACTGAATAATCAATAACTTGTCCCTTATTATTAAACCATTAAATTCGTCACAAAAAAATAAAATAGTTCCCATCTTGAAAATCCATGTACATTGAAGCTCATGATTACTAACAAGCTTGCAGGCACGACCTCTATTCTAATACCCAAGCATTTAATGCATCCGAAGAAAAAACCATTGGTTTGCGTATTCCAAGCAATCCCGTGACTCAGGCATTATTGAAAAAACTCGGTGAACCACTGTTAACCAGTACCTTGATTTTGCCCGATCAAAAAGATCCCCTAGATGATCCATTTGATATTGAAAACCAGCTAGGTAAACGCATCGATGTATTTATCGATAGTGGTTTTGGTACTTTGTCCACCACCAGTATTGTCGACTTATCTGGAGAAAATCCTGAAATCGTGCGTCGTGGTGTCGGAGATGTCAGTGCTTTTGAGTAATTCAATTGCTATTGATTACTGCACAGATGCAGCCTGTTCTCTGGGAGCACTTTGTGCTGCTGGAGCAGCACTTGGGATAAAAGTGACTTCTTTCATGTCTTCAATCACGTCACCTTGTTTAGCAACTCGTATTTTATGGAAGTTTGGGCATTCTGAAATTCTTTGTTGAAAGGAAAATAACTCTTTCCCAAATTTATCTTTAATCGTCAAATAGAAAGTTACTCTATCTTGTTCAAAAACATTCAGCATAGCCAACCGTGGTGTAGCTTCCATCGCGGTCAACCCATTTAATTGGCTACACCAAGCCTTTTGAAATGCTTGTTTATCTAACAGTTCAGGAATTGGAACAGCATCAACCAAAAAGTTTTGATAAATACGAATGTTCGGATATTGATTTAAAAAATCAATTTGTAAACCTTGTGGTTGTCTAGATGAAATTTCCTTTTCTGTCTCATCTACCCAAGTCGTTTTTAAATATTCTCTCGCTTCTTTTTCATATTTATATGATTGATATTTTGGATAAATCACTTGCCAAAATATTGCCAATACCACAAATACAATAAGGATGTTTTTCACTAAAAGTTAGCCCTAGATAACAATGGATTTTTAAATTTCTAATCTTAAAATCTACAAATTGGGAATTAAATTAAACTTAGGCAATACTCTGTTTTAACACTTGAAATTCAGGGCATTGAGAAAGTACTTGCTTGTGTTCCATTAAAACGTTGCCTAAACGATTTTTAACAATATAGGTCATCACGACATTATCGTGCTCTATCACACTTACAACAGCTTTAGCCTTATCTTTATATTTATTATCTTGCTGGGGTAGTTGAGAAAAATAACCACAGGCTAGCTTCTGACTATTTTCTAGTAATTTAGGTCTAATGAAAGCTTCCATCCCTTGAGGAAGATCCTGAGTAAAATTCATATAAAAGAAAATATTAGGATACTGATTCAAAATATCACTTTTGATCGGTAAGTCTTTAGAAGCACTTTGCATCTCTGGAGTAATGGCAAGATTTTTTAAACTATTTCTTTCTTGTTCCTCAAATTCATATTGCCAATATTTTTCAGTACCAAAATATAATGCGGCAATAATTGCTACCCCACCTACAACAAACTTAAAATTCATTTGTATTTCTCTCTTAATATTTAATTTTATAATTCATGAGTTCACACTCATTTAATGATCGAGTATTATTTATAAATAATTATTAAATTCAACAAAATAAGACAAAAATAGATCAAAAAAACTTACTTTTCCGATGACTAGATAATCAACATCAACTTTATGATGAATTCTTAAAAAATAGGATAAGTGAATTTTAACAATCACTCATTCGTCTTCAATAAAATCAGACAATCGTTGTTTCTGAAAACCTTGTGCATCAAAATTTTCAGGGCTTAACCACTGTTGATAGATTTTTTCTAATGCGGACCATTCTTCGTCAATGATTGAAAACCATGCCGTATTACGGTTATGGCCTTTGGTAATTCGATCTTGGCGAAATAACCCTTCATATTGAAAACCAAAACGTAAGGCTGCGGCTTTAGACGGTGCATTACAGTCATCACATTTCCATTCCACCCGTCGAAAATCACGAACAAAACATTGTTGTAACAGTAAGAAGATCACCTCAGTTGAAGCTTTGGATTTTTTCATTTTATGGGAAAAATAGACATTGCCAATTTCAATGGCACCCTGCTCTAGCCTTGGATTTAATAATGCAATCCAGCCTTGAATCTCACCTTCTACCTCAATCAAAAAATGAGTTGAGCCTTTAAAACCAAATAGATTTTGTAAATCCTGTTTTAAGAAAGCTTGGCTTTGCGGTGCAACATAAGGTAAATAAGTCCAACAGGCTGCATTCGGTTCGGTTGATACTGCTTCCCAAATTTGCTTTGCAGCTGAATCTGAAATCTCATCGGCAATATGAATCAGTTTGACGTATTGTCCCACAAGATTCTGATTGATGACTTTGCTGGGTAAATCACTTTCGACCAAGAAACCCACACTTTGTCCGAATTGGTTCTGTTGTGTTCTTAAATATTTTTTCATCGCAATTTATAATTTAATAAAAATAATGATTTCGTTGTTAATTTAAGCATAAGTTTTTTATATACCCTAGCTAATCGTATATAAATAAAGAAAATACCCTGAGAAGTTTAAGGTTTTTGTAAGCTACTAATTTATTAAATTGGGGATTTCGATTAGAATAGGCTTGCTCTCGGTAGCATGTGCCCTTTTTTGCACACAAAATTATATCTTTCATGCTTTTGAAAATTCGCGTGGCTCATAACGGTAATGAATCAAATTCTCCCTTCAACAACTTTGGAGCTAACACCTTCCATTCGTGTCCTTGACGAGTGGCAAGAAGTCATACCCGAAGATTTGTATATACCACCTGCTGCATTTGAAATTTTACTTGAACAATTTGAAGGTCCTTTAGACTTTCTGATCTATCTGATTCAAAAAAACGGTTTTAATTTATTACAGCTCGATATCTCCCCGATCGCCACTCAATATTTGTCCTATATGGATAGCATGAAATCGCTAAATATTGAACTTACGGCTGATTATATGGTTATGGCAGCCCTACTCGCAGATTTGAAATCGCGTTTACTGCTCCCGAAACCTGCGGCTGTTGATCAATTTGAACAAGATCCAAAACAAGAACTGATTGATCGTTTAGAAACCTATTTACGTATTAAGCAAGCGGCTGAAAGATTAGGACAAATGCCAATCTTTGAGCGCGATACTTTTAGCACCAACGTGAGTATTGGACACATTGCGCCTATTTATGAAGGTTATGATGTCGATGCCTTACGTGATGCGTTATTCTGTGTATTCAATCGCCCTGAGCCGATTACCCATGTCGTGGCTCAAGAACCGGTACTTTTAGAAGAACGGATTGCGTTTATTGAAAGCCAACTCGCATCTGGCGAGGCCTTAAGTTTTATTGAATTATTAAATCCCCAACAAGGTCGTATGGGTATGGTGGTGACCTTTATGGCGGTACTAGAATTGACGCGTCAGCAAAAAATTCAGATTATTCATAGTGGTATTGAGGCTCCTTTGACCATTCAAGGAGTTGCAGCATGAGTTTAGAGCAACTTGACCCAAATGAAGGTATGTCACTCGAGGACATTCATCATGATGTTTTATTGCAAATTGAAGCAATTTTGTTTGCCAGTGACTCACCAGTTTCACTTGCGCGACTAAAAGAAGCTTTTCAAAACCAATATAATAAGCAGCAATTACGCTTTTTTTTACAGCAATTGGCGATGTTACAACATGGTCGATCAATTGAACTGATTGAAACTGCACAAGGTTTTCGTTTTCAGGTACGTGCAAAGTATAGAAATATTATTGCCCAAGTTTGGCCAGAGCGCCCGACTAAACTGTCGCCTTCATTACTCGAAACGGTAGCAGTGATTGCATATCATCAACCCGTAACTCGTGCTGATATCGAACAAATTCGTGGTGTATCCAACAATAGCCAAATCTTAAGAAATCTTTTTGACTGGAACTGGATTAAAGAAGCTGGTTTCAGAGATTTGCCTGGAAGACCTGCGTTGTTAGTCACAACGCCCCAATTTTTAAATGCATTTGGCTTAGCATCGCTAGGTCAATTGCCTCCCCTGCAGAACGCCAAGGAAGCATTCATGACACTCGACGCACATGCGCCGAAGTCCTGAGAAAGGTGAACTGTTGATCATTATGTCTAAGGTTGTGCTGTCATGAGTGAAAAATTACAAAAGGTTTTAGCGAGAGTCGGGTTAGGCTCGCGTCGCTATATGGAAGAAGTCATTGCTGCTGGTCGTGTCAGCATCAATGGTCGTATTGCCCAAGTGGGTGAGCGTATCGAACCCACTGATGAACTCCGTATCGATGGTCGTAAAGTACAGTTCCAAATTGAAGATGAAATTCGTCGTCGCGTCTTAATTTACTATAAGCCAGAAGGTGAAATTTGCTCACGCAATGATCCTGAAAAACGTCCAACGGTATTTGATCATTTACCGCAAATTGCCAATGATCGTTGGGTGATGGTCGGTCGTCTGGATATTAACAGTACTGGTTTATTGTTATTCACAAACGATGGTGAGCTTGCAAACCGCTTGATGCATCCATCAAATGAAGTTGAACGTGAATATGCAGTACGTGTTATGGGTGAAGTGACACCACAAATTCGCAATACCATGCTCAAGGGTGTTGAGCTTGAAGATGGTCCGGCTAAGTTCGAATCATTCTCTGAAATTGGTGGTGATGGTATCAACCGTTGGTACCAAGTTGTGGTTAAAGAAGGTCGTAATCGCGAAGTACGTCGTATCTTTGAATCTCAAAGCTTGAAAGTAAGCCGCTTATTGCGTACTCGTTATGGCACGGTTATCTTACCGCGTGAGTTACGTACAGGCCGTTGGATGGAGCTGGATAAAACTGATATCGACAATTTAGCAAAATCAGTTGAATTAAAACCACGTCAAGGTACTGGCTTGTTTGGTATGGCAAAACGCCGTACTGAAAAAATGGCAGAAAAGCCATTAGCTTCACGTCGTGGTGGTTATTTACGTCAGCAACGTCGTGATGATGAACAAGATCAATCACAACAACGTCCAAGCGGTAATGGCAACAATAACAATGGCCGTAAAACCATTGGTTTCAATAAAGGCTTTAAGAAATTCTAATTCTTGGCTTTAATAAAAAAAACGCTCTAAATAGAGCGTTTTTTTATTATTAAATATTAATGATGATGGCTTACACCCTGCGGAATGGCATTCAGCAGTTTCTTGGTATATTCATGTTGTGGGTGTAAATACAATTCATCCGAATTAGCAATTTCAACCAACTCACCATGATTCATCACCATCACTTGGTCTGAAATATATTTCACTACGGATAAATCATGCGAAATAAAGATATAACTCAAACCAAATTCATCCTGTAGATCCTGCAATAAATTCAATACCTGTGCCTGCACCGAGACATCCAATGCAGAAACAGATTCATCACAAATCAGAATCTCTGGCTTTAAAGTTAAACAGCGTGCAATCGCAATCCGCTGCCGCTGACCACCTGAAAACTCATGTGGATAACGATCATAGGCTTGTATCGGTAAACTCACCCTTTCCAATAGCTCAAGTGCAATTTTCTTGCGTTCAGCATCATTCTGTCCAATACCATGAATTCGCATCGGCTCTAACAAAATCTGCCCGATGGTAAAGCGAGGATTGAGTGAAGCGTATGGATTCTGAAAGATGATTTGAATCTTGCGTTGGTACTGGCAAAACTCTTTCTCACTCATTGCCAAAATATCTTTTCCGCCAATCAAGGCTTGTCCACCTGTTGCTTCATGCAAACGCATCAGCAATAAACCAATGGTGGTTTTCCCAGAACCCGACTCGCCAACCAAACCTAAAGTCTTGCCTTTTGCCAATTGGAAAGATACGCCTTTCACGGCCTGAAATTCATCTCGCCCCCATAAACCTTTACGGCTATAAAACGATTTTTTCAGGTCTTTGACCTCTAAAACAATTTGTTCTTCACCTGTAAGTCCTCGCGACCGCTGTTTCAGATTCAATTCGGACAAATTGGTTGCTTCGACCAATTGTCCATTTTCGTCCTGTTTCATAAAATCGCTAGTGACAGGTAAACGATATGGTCGGGTTGAAAGTTGTGGTCGACAGTGCAACAAAGCACGGGTATACACATCTTTCGGCTGTTCCAACACTTGTTCAACGGCGCCACATTCACGGATTTCACCATGCCGCATCACGATCACTTCATCAGCTATTTCACCAACCAATGCTAAATCATGGGTGATGAACAGCATCGACATTTCATGGCGTTGTCGTAATGATTCCAACAAATCAATGATCTGCTTTTGAATGGTGACATCTAATGCCGTTGTTGGTTCATCTGCAATCAATAGCTTTGGCTCACAAGCAATTGCCATGGCAATCATGACCCTTTGCTGCTGACCACCAGAAAGCTGACTTGGATAAGCATCTATTTTTGTTTCAGGTGCGGGAATGCCAACTTCTTTAAGCAGTTCTAATACGCGTGCTCTTGCCTGCTTGCGTCCCATGCCTAAATGAATACACAACACTTCAGCAATCTGGTCTCCCACAGTAAATACAGGATTCAATGAAGACATCGGCTCCTGGAAAATCATGGCAATTTCCTTACCACAGATTTTGCGAATCTCTTTTGCAGATAAATTCAGTAAATCCTTACCCTCAAAAGTAATACGACTTTGCGCTGCAATTTGACTTTGCCCTTTCGGCAATAAGCCCATTACCGCCAAGGACGTGACTGATTTACCACTGCCTGACTCTCCCACCAAAGCCACGGTTTTATTTTTAGGAATTGAAAATGAAATCCCTTTCACCGTTTCGATCCATTGTTTATTTTCGCCTTTAAAGCTGACCCGAAGATCTTCTACTTGTAATAGCGGTGTTTCATTTTGATGTTGCATATTTTCTCTCCGCTATTTCAACTTAGGATCTAAGGCATCACGCAATGCATCGGTAAACATGGAGAATGCTGTGACTAAAATAGCCATAGCGATTGATGCCGCTGCCAATTGCCACCATTTGCCCAAAATCAATTCACTTTGCGCCTCATTTAGCATACTGCCCCATGACACGACCCCAACAGGAACACCAAAACCAAGGAAGCTTAAAATGACTTCCGATTTGATAAATGACACCACCAAAATTGAAATTTGAACTAGCGCGATATGACTGACATTCGGGAAAATGTGTACAAACATTCGACGTAAATGACTGACACCAATCGCCTTCGCTGCAAGTACATATTCACGCGATTTATGCTTCATGTATTCGGCACGAATCAAACGGAATACCCCAGTCCAACCGGTTAAACCTAAAATCAAGACAATCGACAGAATCCCTTTTTGTTGTAGTACTGCCGCAATGGCCAATACCAATAACAGATAAGGAATCGAGGTAAAAATGTTATAGAACCAGTTTAAAACATCATCGACCCAACCACCGAAATAGCCCGCAATTGCACCGAGAAAAGTACCAATCACGACAGCCAACAGAGCGGACAACAAACCCACCAAAATTGAGGTTTCAGCGCCCTTAATGGTTTTTAACAAGATATCTTGTCCCCACTTATCCGCCCCAAAAGGCAAAGTAGTTTTTAACTCTTGTTTTTGTTCAAGTAAATGCCCACCGAGCTGTTGATCAATTTGCTGTATATCCTCTGCTAAAGGATCAACCACGCCATAATTATCAATAACTGAATCACCTTGCTGTTCAGCCTGAATTTCGGTATTAAGCTGTTGAATTACATCTTTCAATGGATCAACTGGATTATCAGGTAATGCTTGAGTCGTTTGGGTATTGGCTTTGATTTGATCTGATTCAGTATCAGCGCCTAAAAATGTCGGTGGCGCATAACTGACTGCCACTTCTTTATTCCAATTTGAGGCGATTACCCCTGACATCGATAAAGCGAGCAGTATGAAATAGAATAGCACCACCAAGAAAGAAACTACGGCAATCCGATCTGATTTCAATCGATTCAATGCCAACTGCCATAACCCTGTTGAAGCAGATGATTCATTTGAGGAGGTTTTGCCTTTAAAAATTGTACTTAGCATCATCGTTCCCCTACTTCAACTGTACACGAGGATCGAGGAGCTTATATATCAGATCGGCGATCAAGTTAAAAATCATGGTCACAGCTGCAATGTACACGGTGATGGCCTTAATCACAGGGAAATCACTACGTTCAACCGCAATAATAATTTCACGACCAATACCAGGAATACCAAAGAATCGTTCAATCAAGAATGCACCAATCAATAACGCAGGTAAGCTGGCCATGACTTCGGTAACGATTGGAATCGAGGCATTCCTCAATACATGCACACCCAGTACCCGCGACTCACCCACACCTTTGGCACGAGCAGTTCGGACATAATCTTGGTTAATTTCATCCAGCACAAAACTACGATACAAACGTAAAGTTGGGGCAATGCTCACCACCAACATAATCAAGATCGGCAATAAGGCATAGTGAAATAAGTTTTCGCTAAAATTATCACTCCAGCCCTGTACTGGAAACCAACTGAGTTGATATGCCAAGACATACTGGAACACGATGATATAAACCAAAATACTAATCGACATGCCAATAGTACAGAGCATCATCACCATACGATCTGTGAGCGATCCACGAACTGAAGCAACCGCTAAAGCCAGAATAATTGAGATTACCGTTTGTAAAATCGTTAGCGGAATCAATAAAGTCAGTGATGGTCCTAAGCGCGTCAGAATAATTTGCGATACAGATTCTCCCGTACTCCAGCTTGCACCATAGTCAAAAGTCAGAATCTGTTTGATAAAAATCCACAACTGCACATAGTAGGGCTGATCTACCCCCAACTGTTTACGGATGTTATCAATTTGCTCTGGGTTGGACATTTTCCCTGCCAGAATATATGCAGGATCACCACCTACCCAGTTAAATAAAAAGAAGATCAGCAAAATGACACCCAACATGGTCGGGATCATTTGCCATAGTCTGCGTACGACATAAGCGAGCATAATGGCAAATCCTTATTTGACCCGTTGACCTGTAATTTCATTAAAGAAGGCTTTGTTATCAGGCTTTCGACCTAAGAAGTCTTTCACCAACTGAGCTGCATCTTTTTGGCTACCCTGCGAAAGAATAGCTTGACGATAACGCTGTCCAACTTCTGGATTATTTAAGTTATTGCCAAAAGCAGACAACATATCGAGCGCCAAGACTTCAGACCACATATAGCCATAATAGCCCGCTTGGTATCCCATCAAATGCCCAAACTGACCAGGGAATTCGGTATTCGGCACATAACCCAATGCGGTTACTGATTCCATTTTTTTCCACACATCCATAGGCTGTACTTTGAGCGCATCAGCCCCGTGTAATGCCATGTCGTATTGTGCATATAAGGTCTGACGTGCATAACGCATACCACGCCCATAGTTATGTACTGATTTCAGACGTGCAATCAGTGCATCATCAACTCGAGGACAAGCAGGGTCACAATAATCAGCAACTTTAGATAATGTTTCTTTACGGCGTGCCCATTCTTCATACATTTGAGATGGTGCTTCAACAAAGTCACGTTCTACCGATGTACCTGACTGACCTGCATAACGGGTTTTCGATAAGATGCCATGTAATGCATGACCGAACTCATGGACAAAAGTTTCTAACTCGTCACTATTTAAACCTTTGCGGTTAAAGTTAGTCACCAAGACTGAAATTGGCTTGCGCTTGCTTAATGTACTTCCACCGTAGACACCCCATACTGCTGCATGCCCATATTTGCCTTCACGTGGAAATTTATCCATGTACAGACCACCCAGTACTTCACCAGTTTTCTTGTCTGTTACATCATAATATTCAACTTCATCTTGCCATGTATCAACTTTGGCAGGCTTGAACTCAATGCCATATAAGTCTGAAGAAATTGCAAATAACCACTTTTGTGCAGCAAGCGTCGGGAAATAATCGCGTAGTTTTTCTTGGTCAATCTGATATTTATCTTTACGCAGTTTTTCACTCCAATACCCCACATTCCAGCGATTAATTTCAGCCTTATCCAAAGAGGTATTTAAGGTTTTTGCTTTAAATGCACGTAACTCACCCACCTCTTTTTGCTCTAAAGGTGCAACGACTTTGTGTACATCTGCTAAGAAGTTATTAACTGTTTTTGGCGTTTTCGCCATACGTTTCTTTAATGCCCAATCGGCATAACTTGGCTGACCAAATAACTGTGCCAATTCATAACGTAAATCGATAATTTGTTTAAGCAAGACTAAATTCTTTTCAGTACCCCGTCGTGTAAATGCGGTCTGATAACGTTTTCGAGCAGCATCACTATCTGCCAGCTCCATAAAGGGTTGATATTCAGGATACTCAAACCCTAATAAATAATTGCCTTTGTCATTTTTCTTTAAAGCTGAAATATAACTATCAGGTAAGCCCTTAAGTTCAGCAGGTGTAAACTCTAACTTTTCAGGATTATCACGAATATTGCGAGAGAACTCTTGCGAGAGTTTGGTTAACTCATCAAAAATAGTTTTGACACGTGTTCTTTTTTCGGGTGGAAGTTGTACCCCTGTATCTTCAAAAGCATCAAGAATATCTTGGCGGTACTTCGTATCAATTGCATCATTGGCTTTGGTATTTTTAAAACGTTGATACAACTTCGGGTTCTGATAAATTTCGGTTTGTAATTGATTCAATTTTACTTCACAGTCTTCAGCTGCTTTACGTAAAGTGGCATCAGGATCAACATTGCTATATAGGCTGATCGGTCCTGCAAAGTCTTCAACAGTTGCCATCAATTGATCCCACTCTGCCAGTACTGGTGCGGCATCGGACTGCGGCTTAATATTTTGCTTCTCAAGTTGAGCAATACGTTGTTTTAAGCTTTGTATATTGGCATCACACCACTGAGCACTGGCGCTAGTTTTTAAAATAGGTAAGCTTGTACGTGTACCTTGTTCAGCCCAAACACCTTGACTGATCCCTGTTACGGCCATCGATAACAAACCAAAGGCTGATAATTTCAACATTTTTTTCGCCATGCTTTTTCTCCAATTTAATTTGTTGGTTATTTCTTATCTTGAATATCGATATACATCCACTCTGCAGGCAACACAGGATGCTTTTTATAGCCAATGACGCGGGGTTGTACGACTACCGTACGGTAACGAGTCGACATGAATTGTACTGGTGAATAAAACTCTAAAAGACGTGACATTTTGCGATACAGCAAATCGCGCTCAGGCCCATCATCAAGTTTCTGGGATTGCTCATATAAACGGTCATATTCGGGTAATTTAAAACAGGTATGGTTGGTTGCATGAATATTGTTGCCATAGAACAACTGTACAAAATTATCTGCATCTGGATAATCCGCAATCCAAGCGGAGGCCTTAAACATGGTCTTACATTGTTTTTCTGCCTTTAAACCTTCAGCAAACGGAACTGGTTTCGACACCATATTAATCTTGATATTGGTGAGCTCTTTTTTCAGCAATTCTGCCATTTGCATACTACGCGCACTGCTGGTTGAAGGCATGAACTCAATCACCAAAGGCTTGCCATCGGGTAACGTCCTCCAACCATCTTTCCCCACTTTATAATTGTAGCGATCCAGTAAAAGATTCGCGGCTTTGACTGAGTAAGGAATACTGCTTTTATAATTTGGATCGTGTCCTGCTACACCATATGGGATTGGAGACTCCAACTTTTGAGCATTGCCTTTGGCTAAAATCGTAATAAATTTTTCTTTGGAAATTGCCATAGACATTGCACGGCGTAGTGCAATTTTTTCTTTACTCAGACCACCGACTACGGGATTTTGGATATTCCAATACATATAATCAATCGATGGATCTAAGATACGAGACAGTTGGATGCCCTTCTTAGCAAGTTCAGGTTTTAATGAACCATCAGATTGCAAAGCCTGTGCAGGTAACTCACCATCCAAGGTAAATAAATCTAATCCATCTTTTTGAAAGGATAACCAACCCGATTGCGATTCCTCAATCACCTGAATATCGACAACACCAACCTGCGGCATTTTTTTGCCTTGCATCTGTTGCACGATTTTTTGATCTTCAGGATTACTGGCCTTAAAGTCCCATGTAAAACCACGATAATCTGGATTTGCTTTCAGAATAATCCGTGAACCTGGTGTCCAATGAGCAAGTACGTAAGGACCTGTTCCAACTGGACGTCCCATCACATAACCGGCTTTATCTCGATAATGCTCGATCACCTCTCTTGCGACAGCACCAGTGGGTTGATGCGCCAACAGCATTGGAAAATTATGATTCGGCTCTCTTAAACGAAGGACCAAAGTATAGCGATCTGGTGTTTGTATACCTGCAATTGGCTGATCGTAATTAAATTTCCCAGTTTTACCCGCCTGTTGAATCAAAGGTTCAATCCCTACCAACTTATCTTCAAATAGCCAGCTATTTGGTGAATGTAGGTTGGGATCAATTAGACGTTTAAATGAATAAGCATAATCTGCCGCAGTGAGCTCACGTGGCTTGCCTTTAAACACTGGGTCAGGTGTAAAATAAATGCCTTTCTTGATTCGAATGGTATAGGTTAAGCCATCTGCACTTACTTCAGGCAAAGCAACTGCTGTTTTTGGCACCAACTTGGCAGGCGAAGCTAAATAATCGTAGGTATAGAGCGTTTCAAAAATAGAATATAAGACATGAGCCGAATACAGGTCTTGTGTGGCAACTGGATCAAAACCCGTTTCCGCCACAGGAAAAGCATAGCGCAGAACTTTCTTCGGATCTGCTGGACTTTTCGCCTCTGCTACAGATACTCCAAAACTTGTAGCTGCTCCCAGTAACAATGCCAAACCGTAAGGTGATATAGAAAATTTAAAATTTTGTTTCATCATACATGTATCACTTATTTTTCACTTGGTGAAACAATATCTAAGTATTGCCAATTGGTATTCATAATTGGATGTGCTTTAAAGCCTTGAACTTCAGGTTGAATCAGCCAGTTACGAATTCGTGTGTCTTGTAAAATCCATGCATTGTCTGCTTCGATTTGGCGACTCATTTTTTCATAGAAAGGCATACGTTTTTCAGGCGGTTGCTGCATCGCTTGTTTGTATAAACTGTCATAAGCCGCTGACTTATAGCAAGATTGATTACCACGTCCAACATTCGGACCATAAAGTAACTGTGTAAAGTTTTCACCCTCTGGATAATCCGCATGCCATGCTCCACTCCACATCATGTATTGACACTGGGTTGCGGCCTTTAAGTTATCGGCAAAATTACTGACTTTGAAGTCTGCTCGAATCCCAATCACATCTAAATTTTTCTTCCACAATTCAGAATACATCATCGAAGCTGTGCCACTTTCAGTATTGATTTTTAAAGTTAAGGGCTTACCGTTTGGCAGGTTACGATAACCATCTGATCCTTTTTTATAGCCAAAATGATCTAATAATTTATTGGCTAAAACAGGATTGTAGCCAATACTGCTACGATAATTCGGGTTATGTCCATTAATCCCTGCGGGTACCAGCATTTCGGCTTTAACCGCCTGTCCCTTTCTTAAAATACGGATATATTCATTGACATTAAAAGACATCGCGATTGCTCGTCTTAACGCAATTTTATCGAGGCTATTACCACCAACAACAGGATCACGCATATTCAACATCGAATAGGTAATTTCAGCTTCTTTATTGGCATAAAGACGTATGCCCTGCTTTTGCATCGCTGCTTTTAACTGATTATTTTGATCAAGCACTTTAGGAATTGCACTTGAAGTGACCTTATCAAAATCGAGCTGTTTGGACTGAAAAGCGAGCCAACGTGATTGTTCTTCTTCGATAATGCTGATATTGACCTTGCCAATTTGTGGCATTTGTTTGCCACTCATTTCTTTGACCAACTGATTGTCCCAAGCTGTACCTGTCGATTTAAAGTTCCAGACAAAACCGCGATAATCAGGATTGGCAACCAGTTCAATCTTACTCCGTGGTACATATTTACTGAGCATATATGGCCCCGTACCAACAGGATGCATGGCTAAACGATCTTTATAATATTCAACGACTTCTCGAGCTGTTGCACCAAAGGTACTGTACGCCAATATATAAGGAAAATTATAATCAGGTTGTGTCAGCGTAAATTGAATTGTATATTTATCCAGTGCCTTGATCCCAGCAATTTGAGCATCATAGTTAAATGTGCCCGTTTTTTTGGCCTGATCAACCAGTGCATTAGCACCCACAATTTTATTATCAATAAAAGAAAATGATGAAGCGTGATTTTTAGGATCTAATATTCGTTTAATGGAATAGACATAATCTTCAGCAACCAACTCTCTACGCTTGCCTTTAAAAGCAGGATCATCGGTAAAATAAATACCAGGCTTTATTTTAAATATATATACCTGACCATTTTTTTCAATCACAGGTAGGCTTTCTGCTGTCGATGGAACCAATTTTACTGGGTTAGCGAGATAATCGTATTGAAGCAATCTTTCAAAAATCACATCGGCCACATTCCCGCTGTAAAAATTAAAAGTTTTAACCATATCAAAACCATCATCTGGGGCTTCAAAAGCAACACGGAGTACTTTATCTGCCTGAGCAGGTGTTTTTGCATAGCCCATCGGCATAAATGCAATAACGGTTGATAATACAGTGACCGTAAAAAAAGTTGACTTCAAATCAGTGCTCACATCATCGTTTTTTAATAAATACTAGACTTTCGCATAGCATTCAACACTACAACCGTTTCCCTTTCTGCGTTTCTTATTCCAATTTTTTATTAAAAAATCATTTATTTAATGATGTTTTACCAGTTGGAAAAATTAAGTCAAAAGAAAAACCCCTTAAAGATCGAAAATTACCTAGCTATTTTCATGCCACTTTTCAAATAAAAAAATTAAGATTATTT
>NZ_BKGB01000016.1:0-96247 GCF_008980925.1 Acinetobacter sp. TUM15071
CAATAGCAAGAGTGAACCACCTGATCCCTTCCCGAACTCAGAAGTGAAACCTCTTAGCGCTGATGGTAGTGTGGCACTTGCCATGTGAGAGTAAGTCATCGCCAGCTTTTAAATATCAAACACCCCCAACCTAACGGCTGGGGGTGTTTTTTATGGCGGGGAATTTTATATCTCAACTTATTTTAATTAGATCTGACTAAAAATACTTCATACTCCTCCATCTCTTGCTTAAGATATAAACAATTTGAATCGAGCATCAGTTCATGCAGTTTAAAATTATCGCCGCTCAAGATTTGGATAGACTACAGCGACAACAGATTGCTGAGTTATGTTTTACAGCTTTTGATGAAGATCCTTGGAGTCAGTATGCCTTCATGCAAACAGCTTCTCATTTAATCTGTATATTGGATGAAAAGATTGTATCGCACGCTCTATGGACGGATCGAATGTTCATTGTTAATGACAATATCAGTGTAAAAACTGCCTATATTGAATATGTGACGACTGATCAAATGATGCGGGGGAAGGGGCTAGCATCACAGTTATTAAGATATTTAATCGATGCTTTAACTAATTTGGGTTATGAACTTGCTGCACTCCAGCCCGAAGATGATGCATTTTATAAAAAACTAGGCTGGATTTCTTGGTCGGGGGATTTATATATCAAACAAAATAGCTCTGCTTATCTGACAGATGAACATGAAATTCTGTTGTATCCATTGAGTGCTAAGCTGAAAGAATTACTATCACATCATACAGCTGATGATGCTATTTGCGCTGATTGGCGAGAGGGAGAGCTTTGGTAGTTCTAGCTATATTTTAATGCTAATTGTTTGATTTAAAATGTATATTAAGTAAGGGATTATGATAATTACTATTTGAGATTGTTAGCCTAGGAGATGCTATGGAGTTTATAAGTACCTATGGTAAGGAAATAGTTTCTTTATTAGTACCATTTATTACTTGGTTTCTGAATGTGGGGATAAAGCCTAAAGCAAAATTAATTTGGACAAATCCTCACGCATTTGTTTTCCTTGTACAAGAACCTTTGAAGGATGCTGAGGGTAATATTTTAAAGCCGATGCAAAGAGTTGAGACAGCATCGATCAAAGTTATAAATACTGGAAGAGATACTGCAAATAAAATTGAATTAATTTTTAATTGGCAGCCCCAGCATATCAATTCTTGGCCTGTTCGCTCTTATGAACAAAAGATAGCCCAAGATGGTCGCTGTACTTTAATATTTGATAACCTATCACCTAAGGAAGAGATAGGTATTGAAATAATGGGCATAAATGTTGACCTTCCTGCTTTACTTCTAGTTCGTAGCGCTGAATGTACTGCTAAAAATGTAGCTTTGAGTTGGTTCCAATCTGTACCGAATTGGAGAATTAATTTAGTTCGTGGATTAATTCTAATTGGTTTTAGCACAACAATTTATTGGGTTATCTCTTTAATTCAGTTTCTTGTTTTAAAGACACCACATTAAATCATTAGTTAGAATAACTAATGATTTGAATAAGGCGAATTTGTTTCAGGATAATTGAATTTTGTAGTAACTCTTATTTATATGCCTATAATGATTGAGAATCATTCCAAATCTAATAAGGAAATAACATGTCAACCGATCAGCAATTTCCAACACCTGCAAACCTCGGTATCGCAGTTTATTCAAATAATGCCGAAGCGATTGGTAACACACCTTTAGTCCGGATCAATCGCCTTATCAAAACGGGTGCAACGGTACTGGCAAAAGTGGAAAGCCGTAACCCTGCATTCTCAGTGAAATGTCGTATTGGTGCAGCGTTGATTGCAGATGCGGAAAAACGTGGTGTTCTTAAAACAGGTATGCATATTGTTGAGCCAACCAGTGGCAATACAGGCATTGCCTTGGCATTTGTCGCAGCAGCAAAAGGTTATCCAATTACCTTAACCATGCCAGCCAGTATGAGCTTAGAGCGTAGAAAAGTATTAAAAGCATTAGGTGCAGATCTGGTTCTGACTGATCCAGCCAAAGGTATGAAAGGTGCGGTCGATGAAGCCGTTCGTTTGGCTACTGAAAATCCAGAACAATACTTCTTACCACAACAATTTGAAAATCCAGCCAATCCACAAATTCATACAGATACCACTGGCCCTGAAATTTGGCAGGCAACCAATGGTCAAGTGGATATCTTGGTTGCAGGTGTAGGAACTGGCGGTACCATTACTGGGATTTCACGTTATTTTGAGCAAGTTCAAAATAAACCATTGTATTCAGTTGCGGTTGAACCTGCAGAATCACCAATCATCACACAAACCAAGCGTGGTGAAAGCATCACACCAGCGCCACACAAAATTCAGGGTATTGGCGCAAACTTTATTCCTAAAAATTTGGATTTAGATCTAGTTGATGAAGTGCTGCCAGTGAATAGCGTAGATGCAATTGAGTGGGCAAGAAAGTGTGCAACCCAAGAAGGCATCTTAGTAGGCATTTCAAGTGGTGCAGCATTAGCGGCAGCAGCCAAAATTGCTGAACGTCCTGAAAATGCAGGCAAAACTATTGTGGTAATCTTACCTGATAGTGGTGAACGTTATTTATCTTCAGTTTTATTTGAAGGTTTGTTTGACGAAGCTTAATTTCGTGATTCAACCAATAAAAAAACCATGCTTGAACAGCATGGTTTTTTTATTATTTAACTATTTTTAAAGTGCTTTTTTCAAGTTCTTTTCGTGATGTTTAACCGAGCGTGCATATTTCTTGGCTTTATGGCGCGTCCAGAAACTGCGTTCATAGCCAGTTGGTCCGACATTATAGTAGGCCACGGCTTTAGACCAACTGCCAGCAGATCTATAGTAAGTCGAGAGAACATGTGCACCACAGTTAATATTGACATTCTCATCATAGAGATTGCCCGGACAAGACTGACGCCAATGGCTGGAAATAATCTGGGTTAAACCGATTGCACCCGTTGGCGAGCGTGCTGAACTGTTGTAATTCGATTCTTGGCGAATGAGCGCGGCAAGTAAAGTCGGGGATACATCATAACGCTCAGCACTTTGAATAATTATTGGTGATAAACGATTTGCTGTGCTAGGCGAAACGGAATAGGCATTTTGTAAGCCTGATGAAAGTTGATTCGAGCGATTGGCAAAGGACCCGCTTAAACTGCTACATGCAGATAGACTGATTGCAAGCACAACAAGGCTGATCTTTAAAATGATTGAGGCAAACGGTTTAAAAGCCATATGTTGATCAGAAGAAGTCGATGTGAAGTGCAAAACCAGAACCCGATACCAAACAGAAGTATAAGGATGGTATGCACTCAGTTTAGGCGAGTCAATAGTAGTTATTTTACGGTAATGAATGGGGCAGAGAGGGTCATAAAAAAGCCCCGACATCTTGTCGAGACTTTCTCATATTTGGTTTCCTGCTGCCAGCTTCTGTAAATGACTACATTCTGTATTTTTTGTTATTTTGAATGAGATATCCTGTCTTTCTATGATTTATAGATTAGACGGTTGTGTCATCGTATATATTCGCTAATCACCGCAGTTGTTTTAGGTTCTTGCACAATGGAGCATTAAAGGGCTTCTTTTAAACTTTGTTCATGGCGTTTGACTGAGCTGGCATAGCGTTCAGCTTGCCGACGCATATAGGGACTTCTTCTATAACCTGTGGGGCCAACATTGTAATAGCCGAGGGCTTTTGACCAATCGCCTGTCGATTGATAGTAGTTCGCCAAGATATAAGCACCACAATTGATATTGACATGTTCATCATATAAATCACCAGGGCAGAACTGTTGCCAAAATTTTGGGCGTACTTGGGTTAGACCCACGGCATCTGCTGAAGATCGTGCACGGGTTCTATAGCTAGACTCTTGACGAATCAGCGCGGCTAATAAATGTGGTGAAATATTGTGACGCTCAGCTGTTTGCAGAATGATTGGAGCAACTCGATTTGCGGTTGTTGGTGCTACTGAAAAAGCATTTTGAATACCAGAAGACAATTTCTGGGAATGATTTACCGTAGGTGCTTTGGTTGTCGTACATGCGACAGTGAAGTAAGTACTTAAAAAAATGAGACTCAATTTGGCAAAAGTAATGTGAAAGCGAGAAAAAGAAAATTTTTTGTAAATTATCATCGTAGAAAAATTTGACCGTCATCTATAAAACATGCGGATGGTAGGGAGCAAGCCGATGGGAGTCAATGTAATCTATAGGGGTAAATCGTTTAATTTTAGATATTAAGCCAAATAAAAAAACCCCGACATCCTGTCGAGGCTTTCTCATATTTGGTTTCTTGCCGCCAACTCCTGTCAACGACCACATCCTGTGCTTGTTATTATTCTGAATGAGACATCCTGTCTCTCTATGCTTAATATATTAGTGAATCTATCTCATTCGGTATATTCGCCAATCACCACAGTCACTGTAGGCTTTTACTTACAAAATGCAAATTAGCGTTTCTTTAGAATCCAGCCGACCAACCTTTGTGCAATTGGTGCGCAGACTAATACGCTAGGAAAGGCAAACATCCATGCCACGATCCATGCAGACATCCACATCGCAAAGAAATTATCGATAAAACCCACTGCTTTTAATGTGGTGATGCCAGAGATTATACAAGACATCATGCAGGATAAAATCAATGGGAATAAAAGACTTGCTGCTTTCACGTGATCATCACTCCTTGATATGCACTTAAGCTCAATGCAAAATTTTGTCCAAACAACTGAGCGGTTTTGATATCGCCAAAATCAAAAGCATCTGCCGCACTGGAATGTTCAGCTTGTGCCATAAGGCCAGACCATGACCCGAGACGATTGGCCGCTTGCGTATACGGAACACCTTGATGTTGCTCAGGTAAAATAGGATTACCAACCCATATCATACCGTGTTGCATCGAAAAGGTGAAAAGTGAAATCAGTGTAGATTGCTTATCGCCTGCAGGCAGTGAGGAAACTGTAAATCCTGCAGCTAACTTTCCTTTAAATGCTTGTTTTTTCCATAAAGGTCCTGTGGCATCCATCAACAGTTTCAATGTGCCTGACACACCACCCAAATAGGTTGGTGAACCCCAAATCAGTCCATCATAGTGACAGAGTAATTCAGGTTGTGACATTAGCTGCTCAGCGGTGAATAAATCAATTTTAATCTGTCCAACTTGTGCGGCACCGAGTTGAATCTGTTGGGCAATAAATTGGGTATGGCCCTGACGGCTATGATAAATAATAGCAATGGATTTCATGGTTGAACTCCTCAGTGAAACCGTGCAAGCAATTGAGCGCTGAGATATAAACCGCAGCCAAAAATAGTGTGATTGATCAGACTTCGTAGGCAGTTGCGCAAAGGTTGTGCTGTTTTAGCTGAAGCAATGCCTGCTCCCATGGCGGGTTGCATGATGAAAAAGGGAATAAGCACTGTAATCACCCCGAAAATAAAGGCAGAGCTGAATTGAGGGTGTCGTAACCATACACCTCCTACAATCAGGACAAAGCTGAAGGCAAAGAGGATGCCGACACTGTAATGTGCCAGCCAACCCAAGGCATATTCCCTTTGAATGGCAGGGCTTTGCGCAATCGATGCATGGATGAACTTGCCCCGAAATATCCAACCGACCCAACGGCCCAGTAAGGCAAAATTTAAGCTCGGGAGGTGGAGTCTTTTTAACAGCAGTAGCCATATATCCATGATTATTGTGGCTCCTACGCCTAGGCATAGGATTTGAAATAATAGTTCCGCAGTTTCCATTTTTTCACCTTGATCTTTTTTGCATAAAACGCGATAAATATAGTGTGCAAATTCAAGTCAACTTGAAGTCAAGGGGTATTTATGGATATTGGAGAAGTGGCTAAACGGGCCAATGTGACCACCTCAACCTTACGCTTTTATGAGGAAAAGGGCTTAATTAGATCGATTGGTCGTCACGGATTACGTCGCCAATATGGCAAACAAGTCTTGGATCAATTGGCATTGATTGCTTTGGGGCGGGCGGCAGGTTTTTCCCTCAATGAAATTGCGCATATGTTTGGGGAGAGTGGTCAGCCCGAATTGGACCGAACCATGCTCAATCAGAAAGCAGAGCAGTTGGAACAAATGACCCGACGTTTGCACTTTATCAGCCAAGGGCTGAGACATGCAGCGGTATGCCCCGCAGAAAATCATATGCAATGCCCAACCTTTCAAAATTTTTTAAAAGCTGCGATTGCAGGAGAGTATCAACCGATCAAGCTTTAGCAACATGGAGTCAAGAGGAGTTGGCATGATTGATGGCGTAAAGCCATGAGTGACATTGTCATCTTTTCGCCATAAAGATTTCATTTTATTGCAGTAAAAACGTCATCAAAGCTTGTTTTAATTTGCGTAAATTTTTACCAAATGTATAAAACCATGAACAAGAAAACTTTATTGGCCTTATTCTGCTGTAGTGCTTTGGGTTTAACGGCTTGTAATAATGATGACAATAATCAAGATCAGAATACATCGACAGACAAAGTCACAGCACCCACACTGATTTCATTCGCCAAGCTTCCTGTCGCAACTTATGCCGCTGGACCCGATTCAGGTAAAGCGGTGAGTGGGGCCAATGGCATCTATCCTCCCTTTAAAGGACAACCCGTACAGGGCTTTTCTGCTGCCTTAAAAAATGAGGATGGCAGTTATATGGCCATGGCCGATAACGGTTTTGGTACACAAGATAATTCGGCTGATTTCTTGTTGCGTATTTATAAGATTAAAGCTGATTTTAAAACCAAGAGTAAAGGTTCGGGGCAGGTTTCTGTACAAAGCTTCATTCAGCTACGTGATCCCAATAAGCGAATTCCTTTTGAGATTGTGAATGGCAATACGGCAGAACGTTTATTGACAGGGGCAGACTTTGATCCTGAATCAATGCAACGTGCGCCAGATGGTACTTATTGGATTGGTGATGAATTTGGCCCATTCTTACTACATTTCTCGGCCGAAGGTGTATTACTCGATGCACCGATTGCTTTGCCAAATCCATTTAATCCGAGTCAAGAATTATGCTCTCCGCAAAATCAACTGAATAAAGCCAATATCAATTATGTTGAGCCATTGGTGGGGCGCAGTAGTGGTTTTGAAGGCATGGCGATTTCACCTGATGGCAAATATCTGTATCCACTACTGGAAAAACCATTGCTGAATGACTCGACAGGTCGGCTGCTGATCTCCCAGTTTGATCTTCAGAAGAAAGCCTATACGGGTGTTTATTATTGGTTTGTATTGGATAGTAAAGCCACCAATATTGGTGACTTCCAGCTGTTTAATGACAAAGAGGGCATCATTATTGAGCGCGATGTGAGTCAAAATAATCTTGGTGGCCATAAGAAACTGATTCGGATTAAATTCAATGAACCGAAGCAGGTGGTGGCACGTGAAGACTTGGTCGACTTAATGAAAATTGCCAACCCAAATGGGCTGTATGGTACAGCGCGTGAAGGCGATATTGGTACAGGCAAGCTGTTTGCCTTCCCATTTGAAACCATTGAAGATGTGATTATTGAAAATGGCACCACTTTGACGGTATTGAATGACAATAATTTCCCAGGTTCATCGGGCCGCAATGCCAAACTTGCCGATGATAATGAAATAATTCAGATCCGTTTGCCTAAAGCATTATTTTAAACATTTGATAAAAATGGCCGAAATGATCATTCCGCATTTCGGTCGAAGGCGTATACTGATCGGGCATAAGGAGTCCTCATGTCTGAATCAGTGCTGCGCCCAACCCATATTGAATATGGTTCGAAATCGTTTACTGCGATTTTATGGTCATTGTTCTTTGCTGGTTTCGCGTCATTTTCCTCGTTGTACTGTGTACAGCCGATGATGCCGATCTTTGCAGAATTCTTTCATGTCACTCCGACCCACAGTAGTTTTCCGCTCTCTTTTTCCACCATTGCACTGGCTATTGGCCTGTTGTTCACTGGCTTTATTTCCGATCGTTTCGGGCGTAAACCCATCATGGTGTTTGCCTTATTTCTGGTCTCGATTTTATTACTGATTAGTGCTTCTTTTCCAATCTGGGAAATCTTTCTAAGTACCCGTGTTTTGATTGGTCTAGCTGTTAGCGGTGTTGCTGCGGTTGCGATGACTTATATCGGAGAGGAGATCGCTCAGAAGGATATCGGTTTTGCTATGGGGCTGTATATCTCAGGTACAGCGATTGGAGGAATGGGTGGGCGTTTGATTGCAGGCGTTTTGGTTGATTTTATTTCTTGGCAATCGGCAACCTATATTATTGGCTTTCTGAATTTTGTGATTGCCTGCTTATTCTATCTGTTATTACCCAAATCACAGCATTTCAAACCATTTCCATTCCGATTTTCACGTTTTAAAGCAGCCTTTGAGCAAAATTTAAAAGACCCGAAACTACGCATTTTATTTGCCCAAGGTTTTATCTTGATGGGCTGTTTGGTGACTGTATTTAACTATATCAGTTACCACTTATTAGAAGCCCCGTTTCATCTATCGCAAACATGGATTGGTCTGATTTCAATTGCCTATCTGGCAGGGATTTATAGTTCACCCAAAGCCGCGCAATGGGGCTTTAAATATGGGCGCGATAAAGTGTTGCCAGTTTTACTGGTCATGATGATTATCGGTCTATTGATTACCTTGATTCCATCGCTCTGGACTATCTTACTGGGCCTCACAATTTTTACCTTTTCATTTTTTGCAGCACATTCGACGGCCAGCAGTTGGGTTTCTGTTCAAGCTGTTCAGTATCGAGCAGTCGCGTCTTCACTCTATTTATTCTGCTATTACATCGGCTCAAGTTTGCTTGGCAGTAGTGGAGGGTTAGTTTGGGAGCGTTTTGGATGGGGTGGAATTAATTTGAGTGTCGCTGTGGTCTTAGTGATCGGTTTTGTGCTCGCGATACACTTAATGAAGAATGAAAATAAAACGACAAATAAAGTCGCATAAACTTGATAAAAGTTCTGAAGATTTAGTAACTTAAATAAGCACCTATTTGGGTGTAGAGATAATATTAAAATTGGGGAAAATAATATGGAATTACATAGTCGCGTTTATTATAAACATCCTGATTCAACAATCATGGGGCAATTAGAAGTTTTATTTACCACACATCATGGAGATGAAGAAAAGTTCATTCAGACAGCTTTACTAATTAATCCGCAAGCAGATGAGATTACTCAAGAGCTGGTTGATTTGATCGATTCGATTGAACATGATCTTACACCAGAGACACTGTACTATGTTGATGGGTTTGCTGTGCTAGATTTTACCCATGGCTCAAATGGTGATGAAAACATTGAAAATATTTTATTATTCTTAAAAAGAGTATTACCTGATATTCATGCACAAGCTTGGGGCTGTGGTGATGATGATCCTTGGGAGTTTTGGTTCAAATTTAATGGCGATGAGCTTATCCGTGAAGATGATGAACCTTTTAATGATCCTGATGAAGATGAAGAAATTAAAGCTTCTATTTATATATGGTGGCATCAAGATTTACCTTCTGAAATTAAAGAAGGTTTCTTGAACGAAAAAGAATAATTATCATCATCTTATGACGCTGTTTCCTCAATAAGTTACAAATACTTTTTGGGGAAACACTATTGTTTGTTTTTTGAGCTATAAAAATGAATGAAATTCATGTTAAAATGATCGGCTTTCATTTTAGGGGTTAAAATACAACCAACCCCGATAAATGTCTCTCCTTCATCTGCTAGCCGAGATTCGCAAGCTATGTCTACTGCCTATACCATGCAGACTGCGCCTAAAGCGTTGTTTGATTACGACAAATATTGGGCGTCGTGTTTTGAACCCGCACCATTTTTGCCGATGTCACGAGAAGAAATGGATCTACTCGGCTGGGATGCATGTGACTTTATTTTAGTTTGTGGCGATGCTTATATTGACCATCCATCTTTTGTATCAGGTGTGATTGGGCGTGTACTTGAAGCACAAGGCTTCCGTGTCGGAATCATTGCACAACCAGACTGGACCAATGCAGAGAGCTTCCGCGTTCTAGGCAAGCCAACCATTGCATGGGGTGTGACCGCAGGGAATATGGATTCAATGATCAACCGTTATACGGCTGACCGTAAAATCCGCTCTGATGATGCCTATTCACCAAATAATGAAGCGAATAAACGCCCAGACCGTGCAGCCACGGTTTACTGTCAGCGTTGCCGTGAAGCTTTCCCAGATGTTCCAGTCTTACTTGGTGGGATTGAAGGCAGCTTACGTCGTATCGCACATTATGACTATTGGTCAGACAAAGTCCGTCGTTCGATTTTGATGGATTCTAAAGCTGATTTGCTCATGTATGGCAATGGCGAGCGTGCCATCATCGACGTGATGCATCGTTTAGCCAAAGGTGAAAAAGTCCACGAGATTACCGATGTTCGTGGTACTGCATTTATTATCAATAAACATAATAAAAAATCGAAAGCAAAATTCGTTGAAATCGCCAGTAACGATGTTGATACCATTGGTCGTGTTGATCAAATTATCAACCCCTATGTCATGACTGAAGACATTGATGGCTGTGAAGTTGAAAAAGAAAAAGGCAACTCACTGGCGCAGTATCAAAATTTCCAAAAAGAATTTGTGGCAAATCCGATCGTACGTGAAGGCGACAATCTAGATCCAGATACGCAGATCGTACAGCTGAAACCTGCACCATCAAAAGCAATTAAACATAAATTACCACCCCGTGAATTGGCGGTAATCCGTTTACCTTCTTATGAAGAAGTGGCTGAGGATCAGGTACTCTATGCACATGCCAACCGTATTTTACATCTAGAAACCAACCCCGGTAATGCGCGTGCATTGGTGCAACGTCATGGTGAGCGTGATGTTTGGATTAATCCACCGCCAATTCCTCTGACCACTGAGGAAATGGATTATGTGTTTGATTTGCCTTATGCGCGCTTACCGCATCCCGCATATGGCAATGCGCGTTTTCCAGCATTTGATATGATCAAATTCTCTGTGAATATCATGCGTGGTTGTTTTGGTGGTTGTACTTTCTGTTCGATTACCGAACATGAAGGTCGTATTATCCAAAACCGTTCGGAAGATTCAATTTTACGTGAAATTGAAAAGATCCGTGATACTGCGCCTAACTTCACTGGGATTATTTCGGACTTAGGTGGTCCAACCGCAAATATGTACCGTTTGCACTGTCAAGATCCTGAAATTGAAAAGAATTGCCGTAAACCATCGTGCGTTTATCCAGGTGTTTGTCAGAACTTACATACCGACCATGCACCTTTGGTTCAGCTTTATCGTAAAGCTCGTGAAATCAAAGGGGTGAAGAAGATTCTAATTGGTTCAGGTCTACGTTATGACTTGGCCGTACTGAACCCTGAATATGTTAAAGAATTGGTTCAGCATCATGTCGGTGGTTATCTAAAAATTGCGCCTGAGCATACCGAAAATGGCCCATTATCCAAGATGATGAAACCCGGCATCGGGACTTATGATCGCTTTAAGCAAATGTTTGAGCGTTTCAGTAAGGAAGCAGGTAAGGAACAGTATTTAATTCCATACTTTATTGCTGCGCATCCGGGTACCACCGATTACGACATGATGAATCTGGCGATCTGGTTGAAGAAGAATGGTTTCCGTGCCGATCAGGTACAGACCTTCTATCCATCGCCAATGGCAACTGCAACCACAATGTATTACTCAGGCAAAAACCCATTGTCTAAAGTGGCACGTTATACGGAAAATGTGGATATCGTGAAAGGCGAAAAGCGTCGTCGTTTGCATAAGGCATTCTTACGCTACCACGATCCAAACAACTGGCCTTTATTGCGTGAAGCCTTGAAAGAGATGGGGCGTGTAGATTTAATTGGAAATTCAAAGCAGCATTTGATTCCAACTTATCAGCCACAAGGGACTGCTGAAGGTGAATATAAATCGGCACGCAAAAAGAATTCATCTGTTGCAGGGGATTCTGCAAAACGTGGTCAAGGCCAGTCTCGTTCGCAGTCTGGTCAACAGCGTCCGCAAAAAGGACAGGTCTTAACCCAACATAATGGTTTACCACCACGTGAAACGGGTGATAAAAGACCATTTTCAGGAAAGCCAAAGTCTAAAACCAAAGCACATCGTTAATTTAGTATAGAAGAGGGCATGAGAGCGTTCATGCCTTCTTTTTTATGCCTAAATTGTCGTGTGGTCACAATTTGATCGCAAAACTATCGCCCATAGAAACATAAACTGACAATAACGACTTGAATCTTGGATGCCGAATGATTATAAATAAAGTGCAGAGGGCTATTACGACTTTGGTCGTCTAGGAAAACACGATTAAAAAACTTAAGTTTGCACTGCAAAATGACTTTGCTATCGATGTTCTTGATTAAAAAAATTGGCATAAAGCCAAAATGATTATAAAAAATCTAAAGGGATTAGTTAGAAATGTATTATTTTATAACAACAGTTGGGTTGCTGTTGATCACAGCACTTGCACTTCGCCGCCTACAACAAAATAGGCGTCAGGATAGTCCGTTAAAACGCCGTGGTATTTTGAATATCGCAGAACAAATTACACTCATGCGTTTGCAGGCTGTTTTACCTCGTCATACCATGTTGGCACATGTTTCTTTTGATGCTCTACTGACTACAAAATTTGCACATACACGCCGTAAGTATCAAGGTTTAGTTGCTGATTTTGTGGTTTTAGATCAACAGCATCAAGTGCTTGCAATTATTGAGATTGCAGACGAATCTTATGTGAACCGGCTGCATCAAAAGCACTATCAAGACAGTTTGCTTGAGTTGGCTGGCTATCGTGTACTACGTTATAGCAGTATTCCGACTGAGCAAGAGCTCAGAGAGGATTTGGTACCTGATCTGTTTGAACCTGCGACGGTTTCAACCGCTTCCACGACAACATCAATGCCAATCGCGAAAGCGGATCGAATGATGAAATATAATGAATTTGCAGTGAAATCTTATTAAGGAAGAACGGCAGTGACCGTCATCTCAACCAGTACATCTGGTGTATAGAGCTTAGATTCGACACAGGTTCGTGCTGGGGGATGTCCCTCAGCAATCCATGCGTCCCATACTGCATTCATTGCCGCATAATCTTTTTCAATGTCTTTTAAAAAGATCAGTACAGATAGAATATGGGTTTTATCTGTGCCTGCTTCTGCCAATAAACGATCAATATTATCTAAGGTCTGCTGTGTCTGTGCGGTTACATCAACACTGGTATCATCAGCCAATTGACCTGCTAAATGAACAAGATTTCCCGAAATTGCAACTTCGCAATAACGTGATGTGACATGAAGGCGTTGCACAGACATAGTGATTCCATAATCGAAAAGTATAGTGGGGATTGTACTTGATGCCATTCAGCTGCAATGTAATTTTCTATAAATCAGGCTAAAAAAGTTTCTATTTCCATTAAGTTACGATGTTTGAAAACTAAAATGCAGCGTTGTTGTGGGCAAATAATAATATTTCCCAGATTCAAAAACTGAATTTTGGCTTGCCGTAATTGATTCAGACAGCTTGCAATCGAACTGTGTAAAGGACATAGCTGTTTAAGTTGTTTTAACGCTAAATAAGTCGTTTGGTACATGGTTTTATTCCTTATCAATCCCGTGAAAGGGGGCGAAGACATTACTTCGTCCTTATATATTTTTATTGGCTTTGTTGTTCGGATTGGTACCAGTTGACATGACGGGTGATGAACATGACGCAGGCAATCAGGATGAAGGACAGGATGGAGCCAAATAAGAAGGTCTTACCACTGGATTGCAGTAATAGATACATCATGCCGTAGAGCACACTGAGTAGAATTCCGAATAACAGCGCAGGCTTAACCCCTTTGACCACAAAATATAAATACCATGTGATGAGACCGACACAAGCGATTGCTGCCACTAGATAGGCGAGTGAAAAGGCGTAATATTCACTAATTGAAAGTAACAACACGAAGAACGCACCTTGTGCCATGGCAACCAGTGCATATTGCACAGGGTGGATTTTGAGTTGTTTTAAAACTTCAAACAGGAAGAAGCAGCCAAAGGTAATGATGATCACCATCACGCCATATTTAATGGCACGATCGGTTTGGGTATAGATATTGACAGGCTCTAGGAATTGAGTCGAAATGCCTGAAATATTGGAGGGGACGCGGCTATCATAGGCAGCTTCTGCGGGTGCATTTTCTGCATTTAAGACCTGATAAAAGCACTGGCTATTTTCGCACAGTGAAACATTTTCTAAATTACGTTTACCCAGTGCGATATTTTTCCAGTCTGCCTGAAATTGGTGTTTTTCACTGGATTTTTTAAAGGGTAGGCTTTGCCCATCGTATTTAACATCGCCCCAGTTACCTGTGGCTTGATAGGTCATTTCATAACTGGTTGGAATGAAGCTGAATTCACTCAGTCCTTCAAGCTCGAACTGCAAGCCAAACTTAAAACCCTGTTGGAACTTTTGCACCAGTTCAGGGTATTGCTTAGCCGTCAGATGCATCAGATCAAAACCGCGTTGTCCTTGGCTTTGCGCAGAAAAGTCGAACTTATAGGCTTTGCCATCAATATTGAAGATTGGTTTGGCATTCAACCCACGCGCATCTTGGATCGGAAAAATAATTTCAGCCTGTTCCCATAGATAATCACGTTTTGCTTCGTTATCGATGGCCTTAAATGTACCTTTGCCTGACATCGAATTTTGATAACTGATTGCTTTATAAATATTACGCCTATAGGTACTGTCCGAAACTTTAAATTGTGCACTCCAGTTGGTCGTTTCAGCACCTACAGCGACAAATAGGGTTTGCGTACAGGTATAGCTTTTCTTTTGTTCATCGGTACAGGTGGTTTGTACTTGGTAGGGCAGTTTTAAATAAGGTGCAACGATTTGTTGTGGACGAATTTGTTCGTTGGCGATGTCATGAATGACTTGTTGTTGATAGCTTTGGCGTTCTGAGACCAAGCTCGAAATAAAAAACAAACCAATATAAAAAATCAAAATCAGGAACAGAATGGCTCCGATTTTAAGATTGATAAAATTGCGACGCATATGAAATTCCATGGTCATTAGGATATGACCAGTATCTATATGCGAGATGCGCTTCGGATGAGTTCGGTTTGAAGCTTAAGTGAAGTTTGTGTGAAGTATGAGGGTCAAGAGCACACCAGATTGATGGGTTGCTAAGAAGTCGAGGCGATTCGCTTCAATATTCTGGATACTAATCTGACCGTGGTGCTGCTGAATAATCTGTTTGACGATACTGAGTCCAATGCCGGTACTGCGTTGCTGATTATGTGGGCGCGGTAGAGAAAAATAGGTTTCAAATACACGGTTTAAGGCGTATTCAGGAATCGCATCGCCCTCATTAAAAAACAACAAAGTGATGCTTTGATGGCTTGGGTCTTGCTGAACTTGAACTGCGATTTTCCCCTGTGGAGAACAGAAATCTCTGGCGTTATCTAACAGATTATTCAACGCTTGTTTTAGCCAAAAGGGATCGGCGTGGATCAAGCAGTGTTGGGGGAGATCAAGCCGTGTTTGGATCTGTTTCAGCTGCAAAGCACTATGTTGTTGCTGAAAGCATTGTTGAATGAGTTCGTTCAGGTCTAAGTTTTGAAACTCTAAAGCATGCTGATTTTTTTCGAGTCGTGTTAATAACAACATCCGTTCAATTAATGACTGCAAACGCTGGCTTTGCTGGACGATATGATGGGCAAACTGTTGCTGATCAGCCAGTGGTAAGTCATCCTGTAGTAATTCAGCGCTGGCTTGAATCGCGGTGAGGGGGCTTTTGAGTTCATGGGTCAATGTATTGACATAGTTCTCCACATAGCCACGATCTTCCAGTTTTTCCCGCATTTCGCTCAGTGCTTGAGTCACTTGGTTGAGTTCTTTGGCGGAATAAAAGAATGGTGCCTGATTCACCGGTGCCAATGCCTGTGCATAGCGTCGGACCCGATCAATACTGTGTCTTAGCCAATATGCCACCATACTCGCCAATAATAAACTGAGTGCTGCGATCCATAAGGCTTGGTAAATTAATTGCTGTTCGGCTCGCTCGATATAAGGTTGTACCGACTGATTTGGTTTACCAATACTGACCACACCAAGCAATTGTTGTTGGTAAATAATCGGCGCTGCAATATGCATGACACTACTGTTGCGGTCGTAGGGATTGGTGGCTGTTGAACGTGCGCCGTATTTGCCACGTAGCGTTAAGTAGACATCATTCCATTTTGAATAGTCTTGTCCTACGGCTTGCCCTTCAGAATCATAAATCACGATGCCTTTGGGATCGGTAATGTACAGTTGCTGGTTAATCTGTTCTTTGCGATGCTGCCAAATGGTGGCATTCAGTTGACGGGACAAAGCTGCCTGAATTTTTTGATCAAATTCGGGCGTATCCACCTGATGTTGATAGACATCTTCCGCAATCAGTTGGGCAATGATATTGGCGTTTTCAGCGAGGGTATCTTCAACTACTTGCCGTACATTGGGTTTCACTTGCTGGGTCAGGGTATAGGCGATAAAACCTAGACTCAATACCACCACCAAGCTAAAGAAAAACCAGATACGGACAAAGATAGACATAATTTTATAACCTCTAAATCGAGGATGGAAATGGAAGCATTATTTTTTCTGCTTCAATTTCAAAAAGATCACCAGATTGGACTTCTATTTGTATGAATGAATTTCCATTCTCTAAAATGGATAAGTTTAATATCTGATTTATTGAAATACTTTCACCCCACTCATTTTTCTGAGAGATATTAAATCTTTTAAATTTTTCTGCAATTAGCATTATGTCTTCTGATTGGTTGTTTTTTAGATGAATCTTAAGATGAGATTGGATCCAATCTAAGTGAATAGAGATGAGAGACCAATCATGCATACTTATATTTTTTTCCATAATTGATAGTCTAGCTGTTGAGATTATATTTAGAAACAGACCTTAGAATTGCATCAAACTATAGCCAAAGCCACGATGAGTACGAATAGGGTCATCATCTGGGGTAATCTGTTTGAGCTTTTGCCTTAAACTCTTGATATGCGTATCGACGGTACGTTCCAAACTATGCTCTGGATGTTCCCAAATATGATCCATCAATTGTTGGCGGCTAAACACCTGTTCTGGGTGCTGAATCAGTAAAAATAACAAGCGGTATTCATAGCGAGTCAGTTGTAGCATTTGTTGATGATAATGAATCTGCAAGGACTGAGGGTTACATGACCAGATTGCCGATTGCAAAATGACTTCAGTTTTCGTGGCTGCTACAGAGGCAATAACAGGCTGAGCTTGCGCTTCCATTCTGCGCCAAATCGCTTTGATTCTTGCCACAATTTCTCGTGCGCTAAAGGGCTTGCTGCAATAATCATCCGCTCCAATTTCGAGCCCCACCACTCGATCAATTTCATCATCACGGGCTGTTAAAAACAGTAAAGGTGTTTGGTATTTTTGGCGTAATTGTTTGCAGACTTCGAAACCATTCAGGTCAGGAAGTCCTACGTCTAAAATAATGAAATCAAAGGATTGTTGTGTCAGTAATTGCAGTGCCTGTGTCCCTGTATTGGCCCAACTGACTTGCCAGCCTTCACGCTCAAGTGCATAACGTAATGGGAGTACAATTGCGGCTTCATCTTCGACACAGAGAATTTGTTTTTGCTTCATAAGACAGGTGTAATGCGCAATATTCTAATTTTATGCACTTAGTTTAACTGAAGTCTTGGAGGAGAGAAGAATTAAATTCAGAATTTTTACAGTGAGGGGAGTTTGTAAAGCACACTTGAAGTGCCCTGTAATATTCGGATTTGATCGTCACGCCAACCACAGGAGCAGATGCTAAAAGTGAGGTTTTCTTTAGCAAAGCAAGTAACATGGATAATGTTACTGCGTTGCTTAGAGTACTGAAAACTGGATAAAAAGCAAACATAAATTTCAGTCAGCGTTGTATGGTTGTGCAAAAAAACAGCATCACCATAAAGAAAGTTGTGATTCTTCCTGTAGCGGTTGCAATTGATAAACACCTACCCCAACCAGACGAAATTGAAATTCTGGGTCGATATGCATTTCATCGAGCAGTTGTAATAGCACTTGGGCTAAATCCTGTTGCGATTGTAGCGCTTGCTTAAAGCTTTTACTGTGTTGTAAGACTTGGAAATTTTTAAGCTTGAGTTTGACCGTCACACCACGCGCGGCTAGCTGTTTTTTATTCAGACTACGCCAGACTTGCTCGGTCAATGGCTGCCATGCATGGCTGCATTGAGCAAGGGTATAATCATCATCAAAAGTAATTTCCTTGGAAATTTGCTGACGTTCCCGTTCTGCTTTGACAGGTCGGTGATCAATGCCTTGCGCATATAAATACAGCTGTTTGCCGTACTTCCCAAAATGATGAATCAGCACATTTTCGTCAATTTTTTGCAGATCACCTAAGGTATGCAAATTTAGTTGTTGCAGTCGTTCTTGGGTGACTTTTCCCACCCCAGGAATTTTATTCAAGGCTAAATCTTGAATAAAACGTAGTACCTGATTCGGTTTAATCACAAATAAGCCATTGGGTTTGTTCCAATCCGAGGCAATTTTTGCCAAGAACTTATTCGGTGCCACGCCTGCGGACGCGGTCAAGCCTGTGACTGCAAAAATATCAGCACGGATCTGTGTGGCGACTTCGGTGGCACTGGCAATATTTTTTAAATTTTCAGTCACATCCAGATAGGCCTCATCTAAAGACAGCGGTTCAATCAAGGGCGTGTATTGCTGAAAAATCTGATGAATTTGCGCTGAAACTTCGCGGTATTTTTCAAAATTAGGTTCGATCACGATGACCTGTGGACAGAGTTTTTTGGCTTGTCCCATCGACATGGCTGAACGGAGTCCAAAGACACGGGCAGGATAAGAGGCTGCGGCAATCACTGCACGAGGATGATGTGAGGAAATCACCACTGGCAAATCTTTTAGCTCAGGGCGGTCTTTGAGCTCGACTGAGGCATAAAAGGCATCCATGTCGATATGGATGATTTTGCGTAACTCATTTGGCATCTTCAATGCCTTGTGCTTTCAGAAAAATCCGCCATTGCTTTGGTGATTCGGCATAAACATTTAAATCCACGGCTTTGGGAACGCCGTCGATTTTGCCTTGACTGCTATGCTGCCAAAACAGCCATTGTCGACCATCTTTGAGTTCAGGTTTGCCCTCATAATCACGAACCCAAACAGGCGTCTGATTAAAGTTCCCCATCAAGACAATGTGATAAAAGCTTTTAGAAATATAAAAAATCGGCTGTTTACCATAGTGTTTTTGCAGTTGGTCATGCATGACCTGAATTTGTTTGAGTAGCTGCTCTTTGGTATAGGTATTAATGCAATTACTGTCGTATTCCAGATCAATCACAGGCGGCAGGGCATCGGCCTTTTTCGGAACGGTCGCAATAAAATTTTCTGCTTGTATAGCACCATCACGACACAGGCGGTAAAAATGATAAGCACCCACATGCAGACCTTGTTCACGCGCCTTTAACCAATTCTGCTGAAAGTTGCGATCTTTAAAATCACCGCCTTCAGTTGCTTTGAGATAGACGAATTGATATTGCATCGGTGAGATTTTCTTCCAGTTAATCTCACCTTGGTGATGAGACACATCAAAGCCACGGATGGAATAATCTTGTGCCGAGGCTTTTTGCTGATAGAACAAACCAAAGTAACTGACCACACCCAACATGACGGCTAAACCGATACTGACGTAAGTCGGATAATGTTGAGCACGTGGAAATTTTATCGATTTTTTTGCCATATCATTTGTATTATGCGATGTCTAAGCGAGTGTCAGATTTACAGTATTGGTCATGTAGAGATTGTACTCGCTTCGCCTTCATGTGGGTCACCTGACTGCCTAATTGTGCCACAAATTTGCATGATGCATAGTTCTCGGCTTGTTTCTGATAGTCTCGAACCCAGTTTTCACGGATCGCTAAACGTGCTTCGCTGACTGGCCAGATGCCGAGTGCTAAGCGATTCACACCAATTCGCCAAGGTTTTGGGCTGATTCTGGCTCGGAAACAATTTTGATTTTTACACATTCGGACGTAGTTAGGATCCGCATGAATGGCATTGAATAATAATTGGGCTGCATCACTTTTAGGTTCAAAGATCTGATGCATTGCCAAAACACGATAACCTTTTGGTGTGAGATAAACGCGTAAATGCCATGTGGGGTGCTGTTGAGAGAAATCTTGAATTGATGCAAATGCACGCTGTTCAGGAGTTCCAAACAACTTGTTTTGTAAATAGAACAGCGCTTTGCCAACTAACCCTGTCAAGATGAGGGAAACAATCACTCCGACTCCTAAGATCATCCATGAACCTAAGTAAACAGCCCCAATACTCGTGACTAGCATTAATAATAAAAAAGCCAATAGATACAGTCTAAAGCGAGGTGCGTATTCGAAATCGATATCGGCAAATAACACATCTGGGGTATTTAAGCATAATGCGCCGTAGGAGTTTCGCGTGATAATGACATCGTCATGCTGAGCAATAATCTGTTCTCTGATTGGTACACCCTCGGCACCATTGTAGGGAACTTTATGGTCGATTCTTCGGATATTTTCACCAGCCTTGATCCTTTCAATTGCCTCGTCAACACGTTGCTCAGCATGCGATTGCGCTGCTGCAAGGCTTTGATCTGACCAACCAAAGCGTTTAATGGTGTATTGTCGTCCTGCAATCTTGGTTTTTGTTTTGGCCTCTGCCCAATGTTGGGGAACGATCATTTTACTTTTCCTTATTCTGTTTATTGGCGAGAGTTCTAGGCTTTTCGCTTTAATCTGTAGTTTCTTTTGGAATTTGCCAAAACACCAGTGCGGTAATGATATTAATACAGCCGAGTGTGATCAAGGTGGCGTGGAATGCCGTGCTCAGAGATGTGCTTGAGAGGTGTTGACCAAACACATTAATCAGTGTGCCTGCCAATGCCACCCCGATACTCATCGAAAGCATCATAATCATGGATAAGAAGCTATTGCCGCTGCTGGCATCTTGCTGTGGTAAGTCTTTCAAAGTTAGCGTATTCATGCCTACGAATTGCAGCGAATTGAGTGTACCGAAGATAAACAGGTGTAGCACTTTCAACCAAAGCGGTGTCGCGGCTGTCATCAATGAAAAACTAGCAATGCATAAACCAACCAAGACGGTATTGGTCAGTAGAAAACGACGATAGCCGACCCGTTGAATTAATGGGCGAATAATGGGTTTGGAAAATAATGAACCTAATACCATTGGAATCATCATTAAGCCAGTAATGAACGGCTCGAAACCAAAAGCCACTTGCAACATCAGCGGCAAGATAAACGGGATTGCATTACTGCCCAAGCGGGCAAAGAAATTGCCGAGTACACCGATCGAGAAAATTTTGTAACGAAATAGGCGACCATGAAACAGGGCATTTTGATGTGTATGTGCGTGATAGGCATAGCCTATTGCTGCAAATAATCCTGCAATGAGTAGACCAATACTGATCAGGCCAGAATATTGAGATGAGGCGATATTTTCAATCCCAAGGGACAAGCCCACCATTGCGACCATTAATAGGATAAAGCCACTTAAATCGAAGGATTTGACGCTAGGTTCTTTCTGGTTTGGCATGACTTTGAAGGTCATGATCATTCCCAAGATTCCCATCGGAATATTAATTAAAAAAATCCAGTGCCAAGTGGTCACTTCGACGAGCCAACCCCCTAAAGTCGGTCCCATCAACGGTCCAATCAAACCTGCAAGGCTCATCAGACTCATGGCAGACAGAAATTGGGAGCGTGGAATGAGTTTTAATAAAGCCAAGCGCCCTACAGGCATCAGTAAAGCACCACCGATGCCTTGAATGACGCGAAAAAATAATAATTGTTCTAGGTTTTGAGACAAGCCACAGCCCAGCGAGGCCAAGCTGAAAATCACCATAGAACTGAGGTAGATATTACGAATACCGAAGCGATCAGCCAACCAACCACTTAAAGGGATACACGCTGCAACTGACAATACATAGGCCACAATGACGCCATGCATCTGCAATGGATTTTCATTGAGTTGAACCGCCATCGCTGGAATTGCCGTGTTGACGATGGTGGTGTCTAAGGCTTGCATAAAAAAGCCAATCGAGACCAGAAGCACCAACAATCGGAACTCAGGTTGTACCGCTTGATGTGTTGTCGTTGTCATGAGCCGTGATGAATAAAAAGGCAGTTTTAGTTTAATGCAACTGTGCGTGAAATAAAGCCTAAAATTGTCAAAGAGTGGTCATGAAACTGACATTAAAGTGTCATCGAATTTGCATCACCAAATACTAGATTAGCCATACAGAATAAATTGTATGGAATTTGATCATGAAATTTAAGATTTCAGTTTTACTGACAGCGTTACTGTCGGTGGGGTTAGTGGCCTGTAATGATGATAATGACAAGCAGACGACTGCGCCTGAGGTAGTCGAAGCAACGCCTGAAACGATTAAGTTAAGTTTATTGGGACGCTATGAAACTAATGTTTTCGCTAAAAGTGCTGCTGAAATTCCAGCCTATGATGCTACGAGCAAACGTTTATTTGTGGTCAATGCCCAGAAGGGTTTAGTCGATGTCTTAGATGCTTCTAAGCCTGAAAAGCCAGTTCATCTTGCAGAGCTTTCTGCCCGTATTTATTTAGCCAACTCGGAAGTGAATAGCGTTGCGGTTAAAAATGGCATTGTTGCGATTGCAGTCCAAGCGGAGAAGAAAACCGATACAGGTATTGTGGTGTTTTTTAATGCTAAGGACTTAAGTTTTATCAGTAAAGTTGCCGTAGGTTCATTGCCGGATATGTTGACTTTTAGCCCAGACGGCAAAACTGTTTTGGTGGCCAATGAAGGTGAGCCAAACGATGACTACTCGGTTGATCCTGAAGGTTCTGTCAGCATTATCGATATCAGCAATATTCAACAACCCAAAGCCAGTGTCGCAGACTTTAAGGCGTGGAATTCACAAAAGGCGGATTTAATCGCCAAAGGGGTGCGTATTTTTGGGCCAAATGCGAGCGTGGCTCAGGATTTAGAACCTGAATATATAACCATTGCTGCAGACAGTAAAACTGCGTGGGTCACGTTGCAGGAAAACAATGCGATTGCACGAATTGATATCGCTCAGCAGAAAGTCACCGATATTTATCCATTGGGCTATAAAGATCATGGGCAAATTGGCAATGAACTGGATGTCAGCGATAAAGACAAGAAGATTGATATCAAAACATGGGCTGGCTTATTTGGTATGTATCAACCGGACTCGATTGCCAATTATCAAGCCAATGGTCAAACCTATCTGGTCACTGCAAACGAAGGTGATAGCCGTGAATGGTTGAAGGATTCCAAAGCCTATTATGCGGGAGATGCCAGTAAAGGTTTTGTTGAAAATATCCGAATGAAGCATCTGTTTAACAGCAAAGGCTTTAATAAGGACGGAGATTATCCAGCACATTTACAACAAATAGCTGCAGGGGTGAAAGGGGCGAAACTCAATCCAGTGATCTTTGCGTATTGTGGTGCCACTGCAACAACTGCGGGTGCATGCCGTGATGATGCAGCATTGGGTCGTCTCAATATTGCGTGGAACATGGGTTATCAAACCAATGCAGATGGTTCAGCTAAACTGGATGCGAATGGTTTGCTCACTTATGACAAGCTCTATGCTTATGGCGCGCGTTCATTCAGTATCTGGAATACTCAAGGTCAGTTAGTTTGGGACTCAGGTAGTGAGTTTGAAAAGAAAACCGCTGAATTGTTCCCGAACTATTTTAATAGTGACCACGAAGCGGTAGCTTTTGATGATCGTAGTGATAATAAAGGTCCAGAGCCTGAGGGTGTTGCTGTTGGTACGATCGGTAAGAAAACCTTTGCTTTTATTGGCTTAGAGCGGATGAGTGGAGTGATGGTGTATGACATCACCACACCGAATAAACCGAAATTTATTGAATATTTTACGACACGTAATTTTGTCGAAACCGATGCGGCCAAGCAGGGCGATTTAGGACCTGAAGGTTTGATTTTCATTACGGCAAATGATTCACCAAATGGCAAGCCTTTACTGGTGGTGGGAAATGAAGTCAGTGGCTCAACTGCTGTCTATCAAGTGAATGTGCAATAAGTTCTCAATATAAAAAAAGCGGATCTTCTTGATCCGCTTTTTTTATGGGTCGGTCTTAGACTTCGATATGGCTAGGTGTGCTTAAGTTTTTAATCACACTTGAAATCTGTTCCAGTGTTTCACAAATAATCACTTTGGCACGGTGCTGCGGTGGTAAAAAGCCTTCTTCTACTGCATGATCAAGCTGTGCAATCAGGGCATCATAAAAGCGATTGACGTTATAAATAATCATGGGTTTCTGGTGCTGATTGAGCTGTCCCCAAGTGGCAATTTCCAGAATTTCTTCAAAAGTACCCAAACCACCTGGTAAGGCAATAAAGGCACTGGCACGTTCAGCCATCAGGGCTTTACGTTCATGCATACTATTGACGATATGCAGTTCAGTCAGTTTATGGTGAGCAATTTCATAATCCAACATAAACTCTGGAATCACACCGACTACTTCGCCACTATGTTCTAGTACGGTATCTGCCACTTGTCCCATCAGACCAATACTGGCACCGCCGTAGACAATACCAAAGCCTTGATTGGCAATATGCTGGGCTAGCTCAATGGCTTTGTCTCGGTAAATCGGCTTGTTGCCTGTACGTGAGCCGCAATATAACGCAATAAGAGATTGAGTGGTTTTTATGGGAGGAGGAGTAATGGTTCTTGTCTCTGTCATTCTTAATACACTATTCATTCGTTTATTTTCACCTTATCATTTTCGCTGTGCTTGTCTAGGCTAAATCAGGTTTGTGACAGTTTTATGCACATTTTACATACAATGTACTTTTGTCGTGCTTCGAAAGAATTTGAAAACATCCTCAACATAAAAAAAGATGAATTTCACTGAAATCTTGCCTATACTAAAAATCCTTTTATTAATCTATGTACCTCTATGAGTAGTGGTTGTTGTCGCTCCGCATTGTTCTTATTTCCTAAAAAAAATGTTTTGGCTGTTTGTGCCGACCTTTTAAAATCTCAACTTCATAACAATATTGCTGATTTTGCAGAGGAGTCACCTCAATGATTCTGGAATGGATGTCAGATCCTGCTGCTTGGGTTGGCTTAGCCACATTGGTGGTGCTTGAAATTGTACTAGGTATTGATAACCTTGTTTTTATTGCAATTTTGGCAGAAAAATTACCACCAGAACAACGTAATGCTGCTCGTAAGATTGGTTTAATTCTCGCCCTGTTAATGCGTTTGATCCTGCTTGCCTCGATCGCATGGGTGGTGACTTTAACCACACCGCTGTTCCATATTTTTGATCATCCCTTTTCCGGACGTGACCTGATTCTACTGTTTGGTGGTGTGTTCTTATTATTTAAAGGCACCATGGAACTGCATGAGCGAATCGAAGGAAAGCAGGCACATAAAGAAGAAAACCCAGTACATGCCGTGTTCTGGATGGTGGTGGTACAGATCGTCGTCCTCGACGCAGTATTCTCTCTTGACAGTGTGATCACTGCAGTGGGGATGGTGAAAGAACTTTCAGTGATGATGATCGCGGTGACGATTGCGATTGGTATCATGTTGCTGGCTTCACGCCCATTGATGGATTTCGTCAATAAGCATCCAACCGTAGTGATTCTGTGTCTTGGCTTCTTGATGATGATTGGCTTCTCATTGGTGGTTGAAGGCTTTGGTTTCCATATTCCAAAAGGTTATTTATACGCTGCGATTGGTTTCTCGGTGTTGGTGGAAATGGTCAACCAGACTATGCGCCGCAACCAAGAGAAATTGGTGACGACAACAGATTTACGTTATCGCACCGCCTCTGCCGTACTGCGTATGTTGGGCAGTAAAGGCAATGGTAACGAAAGTCAGAACAAAGAAGCAGAAGATGTGTTAGCGACTCAAGCTTATGCCAAAGAAGTCTTTGATGAAGATAATGGCGTATATCACAGTGTTCTAGTTCAAGGGGTCTTGGGTTTATCTGAGCGTCCAGTCAAGTCGGTGATGACACCACGTCCAGAGCTAGAGTGGCTAGACTTAGATGATGATCCTGCTGAGTTAAAAGAACGTTTAATGGCAATGACCCATTCGCGTTTGATCATTGCTCGTGGTGAGTTAGACAATATTGAAGGTATTGTTCTCACCCATAAAGTATTGAATGAATATATCGAAACAGGTGCGATCGATTTCAGTAAACACTTACGTGAACCTGTGATTGTGCATGAAAATGCACAAGTCCTGATGGTGATGGAACAGTTACGTCAAGCACCATTACAAATGGCGATTGTCCTGAATGAATATGGTTCGATTGAAGGGATTGCCACACCAATTGATATGTTAGAAGCGATTGCGGGTGAATTCCCTGATGAAGATGAATTGGAAGCAACTGCAGAAAGTCTAGATGACGGTTCTATGTTGTTAGAAGGTTCAACCGACATTCGTCACGTTTCTTTGTTATTGGGCAAAGATTTGGTCGATGAAAGTGAAGAATATTCAACCTTGTCGGGCTATATCTTATTCCATCTTGGTCGTTTACCAGAAAATGGTGACATGATTGAAGTCGATGGCTATCGTTTTGAAGTGGTGACAATGGATGGGCACAAGATTGAAAAAGTGCGCATCCTTCCGAAAGAGAAGACGACCGAGAAATAATTAAGTTTGAGCAAATAGCCTTTGAGTTTGGCCTTGTGGTACAAGGCTTTTCTCAGGGCTTTTTTATTTGAGAATTGGAAATGACTTCATCACAAAATTGTCCATGTGGGCAGGGGCAATATGCTGAGTGCTGTCAGCCTTTGCACTTAAAACAGCAAGTCGCTCAAACTGCAGAGCAGTTGATGCGATCGCGTTATAGTGCTTTTGCATTGCAACAGATTGATTATATTTTGCAGACGACAGCCTTGGGGCAACAGCCCGCTTTAGACCGAGCTGCGATTGCAGACTGGAGTCAATCGAATCAATGGCTCAAACTGGAAGTCGTACAACATCAGCCCAAGCTGGATAAAACGCATGCGTTGGTTGAGTTCAAGGCACATTATCATGATGGCACACAAGCGCATATTCATCATGAAATTTCACATTTTGTATTACATCAACAGCAGTGGTATTTCCTTGATCCGACTCTGGATATGCAAATCACTATGAAACAACCCTGCATTTGTGGCTCGGGGAAAAAATTTAAGCAATGTTGTGCGCAATTCATCTAAGTTTGTCTTAGAATAGCGCACACTTTTACGCCTGATTTAGGGATGTAGGCAGATGTTACTCACCGTAATTTATATTATTGCCATTACTGCGGAAGCGATGACTGGTGCATTGTCAGCGGGCCGACGTAGTATGGACTGGTTTGGTGTGGTGCTGATTGCCTGTGTCACGGCCTTAGGCGGTGGTTCGGTACGTGATGTGCTATTAGGGCATTATCCTTTAACCTGGGTCAAGCATCCTGAATATTTGGTGCTGACCTGTATTGCTGCCTTTGTGACGATTATTATTGCCAAGTGGATGCGTCATCTGCGCAACATCTTCTTGGTACTGGATGCCTTGGGTTTAATTGGTTTTACCATCATTGGTTGTCAGATTGCTTTATCGATGGGACATGGCTTTGTGGTGTCTGCTGTCGCAGGGGTATTAACTGGAGTATCAGGTGGTATTCTGCGTGATATTCTGTGTAATGACGTACCTTTGGTGTTCCGTCGTGAGCTCTATGCCAGTATTTCCTTTGTTGCGGTAATTTGTTATTGGGTGTGCTTGGAAGTCGGTTTGCCACACGATCTTACTGTGATTTTTACTTTGGTCTTTGGTTTCACTTTACGTTTGATTGCAATTTATTTTGGTCTGGAAATGCCGAAATTTATTTATAAAGAGGATGATGCGGAATCTGCGTCCTCCACCGATGAACATTGATAAAAATTATATAGATAAGCAGATGTTAAAAAGAATTGATATAAGTCCGTTTTCTTATCATTCAATTGAGATTGATGGTTATATCCCCTTTGCTATTTATTTGAATGAAAAATCTCCAGATTTGTATTGGAGAGCTGGTAATGGCTCTACATCTTTAATTGAAATAGGGCTTTTAAAAACAGGTGAATTGTCAACGATCAAACTTATTACCTATGATCCACAGATGATTATTCAAACGATAAAATCACCGACATCGTCAGCTTTGAAAAAAACATTCCTCCCTGTTTTTGATGTTTCGTCTTGGGTGGTAGATATGAACGATTTTTCCAGTCAGTTTAAAGATGCATTTGATACAGATTTTCAATTGCTGATTGGTCTGGATTACATCGAACTGGCATTTTCATCTATTAAAGAGAATACAATTGAATCTTTTCAAGGGCACCATTTTAGTCTGGACTTTAATGATCATGATGAATTTGCTTCTTTGCAAATTTTAAATATTGATAAAAATAAAATGACATTACTTAGAGAAGTCTCAGGTTAGATAAGTAAAAATCTTCTGTTTAGAACCTTATCCAATTACAAATTCTCCGAACAAGACACCATTTGACGTTTAAACAACAACAAGGGCTTGTCACAACGCCTTCATCCACATAGCATACAAAACATTGACGATAATAAATGATTTTGGATGACTCGCTGAAATGACCAGCCTTGCACATCATGCAACAGAAAACCGTTCCGTAGCCGAATTCACTGAACAGGCTTACTTGAACTATGCCATGTACGTGATTATGGATCGTGCATTGCCCCATATCAGTGATGGTTTAAAGCCTGTACAGCGCCGTATTGTCTATGCGATGAGCGAGCTCGGCTTAAAATCGACAGGCAAGCCGAAAAAATCGGCACGTACCGTTGGTGACGTACTCGGTAAATACCATCCACATGGTGACTCCGCCTGTTATGAGGCGATGGTATTGATGGCACAGCCATTTAGCTATCGCTACCCACTGGTTGAGGGTCAGGGCAACTGGGGTTCACCTGATGATCCAAAATCATTCGCGGCAATGCGTTATACCGAAGCTAAACTTTCGGCTTATAGTGAATTATTGCTGAGTGAGCTTGGGCAGGGCACCAGTGAATGGCAGGATAACTTTGATGGTTCGATGAAAGAACCAATCACCTTACCTGCACGTATTCCCAATATTCTGTTGAATGGTACCACGGGTATTGCAGTGGGGATGGCAACCGATATCCCGCCGCATAACTTGCGTGAAGTGGTGAAAGGCACGATTGCGCTGATTCGTAACCCTGAAACCACCGATGAAAAATTAGCAGAATATATTCCTGCACCAGATTTACCGACCAAAGCTGAAATCATTACTCCGCCTGAAGAATTACTGAAAATTCAAACCACAGGTCGTGGTAGTTATCGTGTTCGGGCGGTGTATACAGTCGAAAAAAATGAAATCGTGATTAGCGAATTGCCCTATCAGGTTTCTGGTTCAAAAGTTGTGACTCAAATTGCCGATCAAATGATTGCCAAGAAGTTGCCACTAGTTGCCGATATTCGAGATGAATCTGATCATCGCAATCCAACCCGTTTGGTGATTGTGCTGCGCTCTAATCGTGTCGATGCAGAAACGGTGATGAGTCACTTGTTTGCAACAACGGATTTAGAATCAAGCTACCGTGTCAACCTGAACATGATTGGGGCGGATGGTCGTCCACAGGTAAAATCGATTCGCCGAATCTTGTTAGAGTGGATTGAGATTCGTAAGCAAACCGTGACCCGTCGTTTGCAATATCATTTAACCAAAATTGAAAAGCGTTTACATATCTTGGCAGGTCTTTTAATTGCTTACTTAGATATTGATACCGTGATTCGGATTATTCGTGAAGAAGACCAGCCAAAACCTGTATTAATGCAGCATTTTGGTATTGATGAGATTCAAGCTGAAGCAATTTTAGAACTCAAGCTTCGCCATTTAGCCAAGCTTGAAGAAATGGAAATTCGCCGTGAGCAAGAAGAACTGGAAGCCAAGGCCGCCATTATTCGTGAGCAATTGGCAAATCCAGAATCATTGAAAAATCTTATTATCAGTGAATTAAAAGAAGACGCGAAAAAATTTGGTGATGATCGCCGTTCACCAATCGTTGCTCGTGCAGACGCGGTGCAGATTAAAGAACAAGATTTAATGCCAGCCGAAGCGGTGACCGTGGTGTTGTCAGAAGCTGGTTGGGTGCGTGCTGCCAAAGGTGCGGAAGTGGATGCTGCTAATCTTAACTTCCGAGCGGGGGACCAGTATTTAAGTCATGCTGTGGGTAAAACCAATCAGCGGGTGTACTTCTTGGATGAAACAGGCCGTAGTTATGCCTTGCCAATTAGTAGCTTGCCATCGGCACGTGGCTTAGGTGAACCGCTCAGTTCCAAACTGTCTCCAGCCAGTGGGGTCTCATTTATCCAAGTCTTTATTGATGACGATAATAGTGAATTACTTGCGGTCAGTTCTAAAGGTTATGGTTTTAAAACCCAAGCCGCGCAATTGGATACCAATGCCAAAGCGGGTAAGGCATTCTTGACGGTTGCAGATAAGGCAACGGCTTTACCATTGCTGCCAATTCAGCAAGCAACTCATGTTGCGATCCTCAGTTCATCAGGACGTTTATTGATTATTGATTTAGCTGAACTTCCAGTTCTGAATAAAGGTAAAGGTAACAAGTTGATACAACTTGATGAAAAAGAGCAAATTTTATCCATGACAACCCTGACGTTAGATGAAATAATCCAAGTCGCTGCAGGACAACAGCATCTAAAACTGAAAGGGGACGATCTCCAAAAATATCTAGGAAAAAGAGCAACAAAGGGGCAACTTTTACCACGCGGATATCAAAAAGCAAATAGACTCTTCATTCAGAGATAAGGCTAGTATTCTGTGATACAAATACGTTATATATGACAATGTATTCATATTGTTTGAATAGATTGACAGGGCAATTCAAAAAGTTAAAAAAAATGTTTTGTCATGGACGTAACGTTGTTACATTTTTAAGGATTACCACTCGGAGATAATGGCATTATGGAAAAGATTTGGTTTGCTGAATACCAAAAGACAGGAATTCCAGAAACAGTTGAACTGCCTGCTGAAAACACCTCACTTGTTGATATTTTTGAACGCAATTTCCAAAAATTTGGTTCACGTGATGCCTTTATCTTCATGGATAAAGTTTTAACGTTTAATGAATTAGAAGTCGCTAGCCGTAAATTCGCTGCTTATTTACAGAGCTTAGGTTTAGCTAAAGGATCACGTGTTGCGGTCATGATGCCGAACGTTTTCCAATACCCAGTGGTTGCTTTAGGTGTATTCCGTGCAGGTTTAGTGCTTGTAAACGTGAATCCATTGTACACAGCACGTGAACTTGAGCATCAATTGAATGACTCTGGTGCTGAAGTGTTGGTAATCATTGAAAACTTTGCCAGCGTTTATCAAAGCATTATTGGTAAAACACCTGTGAAGCATGTTGTGGTGGCTTCTGTGGGTGACATGTTGGGTACATTGAAAGGTACCTTGGTCAACTTTGTTTTACGTAAAGTGCGTAAGCAAATTCCAGCGTGGAATATCCCTGGGCATACCAAATTCAATGCTGCATTAAGCAAAGCCAATCCAAGCAACTACAAGCGTCCAAGCTTAACCTTAAGTGATACTGCGGTACTCCAATACACGGGTGGTACAACAGGTGTTTCTAAAGGTGCTGAATTGACGCATCGTAACCTTGTTGCAAACTTACTTCAGTGTGAAGCAATTTTCTCAAGCAAGTTTGGTGCTTCTGACAGCGCGAAAGGTGATCGCATTGTTTGTGCATTGCCGCTTTATCATATCTTTGCGTTCATGGTATGTGCGCTTTACGGTATGTATAAAGGCCAAGCGAATATCTTGATTCCAAATCCACGTGACTTGCCAGCAGTGGTTGGCGAATTACGTAAATACCAGCCATCATTTTTCCCAGCAGTAAACACATTGTTTAATGCTTTAGTGAACAATGAAGAGTTCAAACAACTTGACCATAGCAATCTGAAGATGGCGATGGGTGGTGGTATGGCGGTGTTGCCATCGACTGCTGCGGCATGGAAAAAAATCACAGGTACAACCATTATTGAAGGTTATGGTTTGTCTGAAACCTCACCTGTTGCAACTGCGAACCCACCTGCAACAACTGAATTCAGTGGCACGATTGGTATTCCATTGCCATTAACAGAAGTTGCAATTTTGGATGATGACGGTAAAGAAGTTGCACTAGGTGAACAAGGTGAAATTTCAATCCGTGGCCCTCAAGTCATGAAAGGCTATTGGAATCGTGCAGATGAAACTGCCAAAGTGATGACTGCTGATAATTTCTTCCGTACCGGTGATATCGGTGTGATGGATTCACGTGGTTATGTGAAGATTGTTGACCGTAAAAAAGACATGATCTTGGTATCTGGCTTCAACGTTTATCCAAGTGAAATTGAAGAAGTGATTGCGAAACATCCTAAAGTATTGGAAGTGGCTGCGATTGGTGTTCCAGATGAAAAATCAGGTGAAGTGCCAAAATTATTCATCGTGAAAAAAGATCCTTCTTTAACGACTGAAGAAATTATTGCTTATGCAAAACAAAACCTAACAGGTTATAAGTGCCCACGTTATGTTGAGTTTATGGAAGAATTACCGAAGTCAAACGTAGGTAAAATCTTACGTAAAGACTTGCGTAAACCAGCTTAAGCATAAAGCTAAAAAAAGCGCCGCAATTGCGGCGTTTTTTATTTGAATTTATTTAGTACGATTTGATTTCATTAACCAGCGATCGATATACGGTCGTCCAATACCGACAATGCCGACAAACACCACCATAGTGGCTAATTGAAAGCGTAAACGGGTTGAATCGATACCATTAAAACTAAAATAGTTGTCGGCAAGAGCATAAATTACAATGACCACCAACCAATGCCAGAGTGTTAAGCGATAAATACCGACCGCATAAAAGGCAATGCTGAGGATCACAAAAGTACCCAAGGTCGACTGCCAATTCAGATTTGCACAAATCACACTGAGTAAAAATGCCATGATTGGGAGTACAACTTTCAATACACGATCAACTAAGAGTTGATGCTGTCTTTGCTGTGCCAAAACATCAAACATTTCTTTTTGATCTTGCTGCTGCATAGTTTGACCTTAAAACTGTATGAAAAAACACAACTTTTACACACAAACGTGGTGTAAAAGAAACGCTTGTAGAACAAGCACAAATGAAAGTTCAATAAATTATAGATTATGATAGCATGATCAGAAGAACTTCAAATGATGGATCTCAGCATGCAAGGTATTAGCGGCATTATATTGATGATTATAGTCGCATGTTTGTTGCCGTATGTGTTTACCTTGATTGCAAAATCGAAAGGTGGTTTTCAAGCAAAAGATAATCAAAATCCGCGTGAGTTTTTAGCCAAAACCACTGGCTTGTCTGCACGTGCCAATGCCGTGCAACAGAATAGTTTTGAAAGTTTACCTTTGTTTATTGCTGCGATTTTGATGGCAGAATATATGGTTGTGCCAGAACGCTTTATTCTTACGTTGGGTTGGGCTTACATCGTATTCCGTGTGATTTATGGCATTTGTTATCTAGCCAATTTGGCAACTTTGCGTTCAATCATTTGGTTTTTCTCTCTGCTTTGTCCAATTTTACTGTTCGTGATTACTATTAAAATGACTTAAGCGCAGCTGGATAGAAAATTCTCCAGCTGTTTGCATATCTAGCATCATTTTCATTGTATTCACGTTATAATCTGTCCGATTTACATCTGACTTCACAATATTAAACGAGTGTTGATATGAGTTATAGCAATATTCCTGCGGGTAAAGACGCACCTAATGACATCTATGTCATCATCGAAATTCCTGCAAATGCAGCGCCAATCAAATATGAAATCGATAAAGATTCAGATGCGTTATTTGTAGACCGTTTCATGGGTACAGCAATGTTCTACCCAGCAAACTACGGTTATGTACCAAATACATTGTCTGAAGATGGTGACCCATTAGACGTACTTGTTGTAACTCCACATCCTGTTGCTGCTGGTTCTGTGATTCGTTGCCGCCCAGTAGGTAAATTAAAAATGGAAGATGATGGTGGTATCGATGCGAAATTAATCGCTGTTCCACACGAAAAATTATCTCCATTGTATAAAGATGTTCAAGAATATACGGATCTTCCGCCGTTATTGATCAGCCAAGTTGAGCATTTCTTTGCTCACTACAAAGATTTAGAGCCTGGTAAATGGGTAAAAATCAGTGGTTGGGAAGGTGCTGACGTTGCGAAAGCTGAAGTACTTAAAGCAATCGAAGCTGCTAAAAAGTAACTTTGAAATATTGGACCAAGCTTTAGTTTTTTAAAGCTTGGTCATAAAAAAACTCCATTCATTCAAATGGAGTTTTTTATTGCTTGATCAACTGTGAATTAGAATAATTTCACAGGGATATCAAGCCAGATACGCCATTCGTTGGTATCACCGATATAAAGCTTATCGTAAGCATCGCTTGCACGGTAATATGAGTGACGTAAACGTAAGCTCGCATCTTTGGCAAAACCAGATTGAACCGTGTATTTCACTTGGTTAAAGAACTCACGTTCTTGAGCAGTATCGGCTACATCTTTAATTTTAATGTCCCAACCATAAACGAATGCAGTCGTCCAGCTTAAACCAGGAACACCATAGCCACCGAAGTCTACGTTATATTGTAATTGCGCAGATTTTTCGCTGTTACCAATAAAGTCAGACAGGTAAGAGTTTGGCAAATAGATACTTTGAGCGCCATCAGCGTTCTCGCCGTAGTCATAACCTGTATTACCATTATTTTGTTGGTAAGCCAGCATCACGCTATGTGGGCCTGTGTTATAAGTCGTAGAAAGCGCCCAGATGGTATTTTTGCGATTAGACAAGTCATCAGTCGTACTTGAATACGTATTTGCCTTTTCATCCCATTTGGTATGGTAAGCACTTAAGTCATACGTCAAACCACTGTCTTTATCTAACGCTTGCTTATAGTTCACATTGATATAATGACGATCTAGCTTATCTTTGCTATCCAAGCCAAAGTACGCCGCATTTAAGTTGTCATCAAATTTGTATTTTGCGCCCCAAACTACAGCACGATCAAGTTTGCGGCCATCAGTATTGATTTGGTCAGAGTACTGATCTTTAGTGAATTTACCGGCAGTTAACTCTAAGCCATCAATTTCACGGCTTGTTGCCAAAACACCTTCAAAGTATTCAGGTACTAAACGTGCTGTATTACTTGCTAGAACAGGGATATCTAAGATTTGTGTACCGTAAGTCACAGTTGTATTTGAGATACGTGCTTTAACAAAACCGCCACCACGTGCCCAGTGATCATAGGTATCGCCAGTATTGTCTTTACCATTTAAGCGTTCGCGAGGGATCATGCCGTTACCAGCATTATTGTTCGAGCCTAATTTAAAAGAGCCATCACCAATGATACCTGCACCAAAGCCAACTAAACCTTGAGTAAAACCGGTTTCAAGTTTTACCATTGCCGTTTGAGCATATGAGCTTGTGTCTTTGACACCATTCTTTTTGTCACGATTTAAATAACCAGTACGGAATAAAATATCCCCTTTGGCATCTTCAACAAGTCCTTTTGCTTCGCTTTGTTCGCTTGCATATGTTGAGGTAATTAACGCGGCATTAATCAAAACCGCTAAAGTAAGTTTATTTGCCTTTGGCATAGCTCGCCTCATTAAAAAAAATAAATTTGGGATAGAACCGAAATTTTGACCAATTGTATAAGTTATGCATAAAAAAGATAGATTTTTATTAAAATAATTTAATTAATATTAAATAAAATACTTATATAATTTTATGATTTGTTTCTCGTTTAAAAAACCGTCAAATTCAATTTAAACCAATGATTTTTATATTTAAAATAATTTAATTTGGTTGTAAAATAAGCTGTATATTTTTTGATTTATTTTTATAAAAATATGTGATTTATTGCATTATTTTTTCTTTTTATTTAATGAGTTATTTTTTCTTTGTTTAAAAAATAAGCGTATCAATTTGCAAAAACTACCATCCCGACGAATGACAGTGACTCATCAATCCAAAAGTTACAGATGTTCAGGCGAATTTAAGTTTTTTGCCGATGCACTTTTATGGAACACTGCTTACATTTTCTGCATGATGCTTATCTTTTAAGCACTTTTTTGTTTTTTTACTTCGCAGATATGCCTCTTTTTTGTGCAATAAATAGGGCTTATTTTAGTGACGCTTCTAAATAGTTCAAAAAAACAGATCTTTTTTTGATAAAGATCAATTCCAAGGCATCGATGACGGAAGCTCAGCACTTTTATGGGACAAAATCGAGATTTAACCTAGTTTTTATAAAGTTGGCACAGCAATTGCTAATTACTTTGTGATGCAATTTAAAACATAAATCAGTCGAATATCCATCATGGGGGAGATCAATATGATGAAATTTGCATGTAAAGCAATCGCGTTGAGTATTTGTGCAGTGACTTCGACTTTTGCTATGGCGGAAGATAAGCCTTCACTTTATGGTGTAACAGCATCAGGTAACGTCTCTGCTACAACAGACTACCGTTTCCGTGGTGTAACACAATCTTCAAATAATCCTGCTATTCAAGGTGGTTTTACATTTTCACATACTTCAGGTGCTTATCTAGCTCTTTGGGGATCGAGTGTTGATTTTGGTATCTCTGGTGTATCTACTGAAACTGATGCGACATTAGGTTTTACCAATAGCTTTGCATTGACAGATAAAATTAAGCCAGTATATGACGTTGGTGTCATCCATTATGGTTATATTGGTTCTAAGTCAAACTATACAAATACTTATAATGGTAAAAAAGGTTTGGCATTTACTGAAGTATTTGGCAAGTTAACATTCCCTGAAACCATTTTTGCTGGTGATGCTCTAAGTGTTGGTGTGAATTATTCGCCAGATTATTGGGGTAGAAGTGATGATTTTTGGTATTTCAACCTCGGCTATTCTGCTCCAATTGCTGATACAGGCTTAACAGGCCTTGCATCTGTCGGTTACAACAAGCTTAAAAATGCAGACTCATTAAGTGTTGTTGCTGGTGGCCCTGGCAAGGACGATAACTATGTTGATTATAAACTGGGTGTAAATTATAACTTCCTTGGTATCTTAGCTGAAGTTGATGTGGTTGGTACAAATATCAGTAAATCTGGTATGACCAATGCACAGAAGAAACCATATGACACGGGTGTATTATTTAGTTTGACTAAAACCTTCTAATCCTCTTTGAAGAAAGAAAAAGCCAGTATCTTTGCTGGCTTTTTTTATACAGATTTAGGTCAAATTGTTTTAAGCCGCTAGAGCTTTGGTTCAACAAGGTTTTACAGTCATTTAGAATATAGAGAACCCCATTCTGATAATCAGAAAAACCAAAAGGACAAGAAAAAATAATCTGATAAATTGGCTGCCATAGCGTAGTGCTAAAAAAACACCCACTAAAGAACCCATAATATTACAGACGGCGATCGTTAATCCGATTGCCCACAATACATGACCTGTGGGGATAAAAAATAAAAGTGCTGCGCTAAATGTCCCAAGGTTAACAACCTTTGCCGATGCTGAAGCATTGAGGAAATCAAAGCCAAAAACTTTGACAAACAAAAAGAGCAGAAAACTTCCGCTACCAGGTCCAAAAACACCATCATAAAAACCAATCAATCCGCCAAAGAGGATTCCAAGCAAGATTTCTTTATAGCCACATTTGACATAAGTACTTCGTGCGCCTAAGTCCTTCTTTAAAAAAGTATAAATGGCCATCATGATGAGTAAAAAGAAAATGATATACGTCATCAATTGTTTTGGGATATAGGCAGTGGTCATCGCTCCAACAAATGCAAATATAAATGCTGCAAGCATTGTGGGAATCAGAAGCTTCCATACAAAATTGATTTTATGAACAAATTTAAAAATAGAAGATGCTGTTCCAGCCCAAACAGCTAACTTATTTGTACCAAAAACGGTCGCAATACTGTGTTGTGGCAAAGCATGTAATAAGGCAGGTATTTGTACTAAACCACCACCGCCAACGGCTGCATCAATCAGACCGCCACAGAAAGCAAAGAACCCTAAAGTCAGTAGGACGGTTTCATTAATCATCATATTAGCCAGTCTGAGAATTTTTTATGTTGTTCGCACTTTTGAAGGAACAGCATGCGAATCTTGTTAGATCATTATTAAACATCGTTTCTTTTGAACTTGCTGTTTTTTTATGCTGTTCAGGAACTAAAGTTTTGAATGCATAAAAATTATTTGCTTGGCTAAAAAGGTGCTTTTTATGCGCTATGAAGGATAGGGGGCGCTCATTTCAGTTGCATGATTAGAAATACTTTGCCTTAAAACTTAGAAAACATTGAGTTAATCTTTATTAGTGATTGATTTTATTTGTCTTTTTTTATTTTTGTGATTTGGCACAGCAATTGCTAATTAGCTTGTGATGCAATTTAAAGCTTAAAAATCAATTGAGTATCTAAAAATAGGGGGGAGATCAATATGATGAAATTTGCATGCAAGGCTGCTGTACTGGGAATGCTGACTGCTACATCAACTTTAAGTTTAGCAGAAGAAACAAAACTACCATTTCCAGGCACTGTTACAGGAAATGTGAATGTAGTATCGAGCTACAATTTACGCGGCATGACCAACTCGCCAGAAAGTGATACACCAGCGGTTCAAGGGGGGCTGGATTATAGCCATGACAGTGGCTTCTATTTGGGCTATTGGTTTTCGACTTTAACCGCTGCCTATGCTGATTTTAATACTTCACCTACTGATGTGAAGGAAGAGAAAAAATCCTTCGAAAATGATTTTTATGCAGGCTATAAAGGCAAAATCACTGACGATTTGGGTTATCAGATCGGGGGGACGGTTTATTACTATTATCCGGGTTGGGAATCAACAGGTTATGAAACCATCTTGGGTTTGAGCTATAAAGATTTCAGCATTACCGCGCAGACTTTATTGAATAATGTCACCTTCGGAAATAAGGGCGATACCTATTTCTTGGCGACCTATGCGCCAAAACTTGCAGGTGGCTTTACAGGTAAAGCGCAAGTTGCAGCCTACTATTATGGTGATGACGATGAGTATCTAGCTTATCAAGCCAAAGCTGGTGATGTAACCAAAACGGATTTTGCTTTCCGTCATGCAACACTGGGTTTATCACATCCTTTGGGTAATACAGGCGCAACGTGGAGTCTGGATTATATTTTTGGCGGCTATACCCGTGATGAAACCAAGCAAAAGAATAAAGTTGTTTTAGCACTTGGTTATGCCTTCTAATGTGCTCTGATCTATAAAAGAGGCGACCTATATGGTCGCTTTTTAGCTTTGACTACCACGATAAGACAATGCTTCCGTCAGATGATTGCTACTGATGCATTCGCTTTCAGCTAAATCAGCAATCGTTCTGGCAACACGGAGGACTCGGTGGTAAGCACGGGCAGAGAGATTTAAACGCTGTTGTGCCATTTCTATGATTTTGGTTGAGCTGTCATCTAAAAGTGCATGTTGTTCCAGCAATTTCGGTGAAAGAGCCTGATTCAAACAGTGTTGTCTTTGGATCTGTTTTTCATAAGCCATGATGACACGCTGTCTGACGCTGTCCGAATTTTCGGCGGGAGTCCGATCTTGTAGTTCCTGAGCTTGGAGTGGCGGAACCTCAATATGTAAATCAATCCGATCTAACAGCGGGCCGGAAATTCGATTTTGATAGCGTTGGATACTCTCAGGAGAGCATTGGCAGCGACTATCCTGATTAAAGGCATAACCACAGGGGCAGGGATTCATTGCCGCAATAAATTGAAAATTTGCAGGAAAGGTCATTTGCCGTGCTGCACGAGAAATCACAATTTCTTTGGACTCCAGTGGTTGGCGTAGTACCTCAAGCACCTTGCGATCAAATTCGGGCAATTCATCCAAAAATAAAACACCCAAATGCGCCAAGGTGATTTCGCCGGGCTTGGGTTGAGAACCACCACCGACCAAGGCAATCGCAGATGCAGTATGGTGTGGTGCGCGAAAGGGTCGTTGCCCAAAGATATGTTGTGCATTGGCAACCGAATAAATACTGGCGACCTCTAAATTTTCCTGTGCATTGAGTGGCGGTAAAATGGAGGGAAGGCGAGAGGCGAGTAAGGTTTTACCTGTACCGGGAGGACCTTTAAATAAGAGCGAATGCCCACCTGCTGCTGCAATCTCCAATGCACGACGTGGCCGTAATTGCCCTTTAACGTCTGCGAGATCAAGTTGATAAGAGGTTAAACCATGATCTGATCTTTGTGGTGCAGCTGTAATTTGAGAATTGCCCGAAAAATGTGCACATACGTCCTGTAGATGATTGGCAGCATAGACTTCAAAATTGGGAAGCTGATTGGCTTCTTCTAAATTGCCTGTAGGCAGTAACAGACGATGTTGTGCCTGTTGGCAGGCCATAGCGATGGTCAATGCACCTGAAATCGGGCGTAAATGTCCATCTAGTGCAAGTTCCCCAATAAATTCAAAACCTTCAGTACTATTCTCTGGGATTTGTCCAGAAGCAATCAAGATACCTAAAGCAATTGGGAGGTCGAGTCGTGAACCATCTTTAGGGAGATCTGCGGGGGCTAAATTGATGGTTAAGCGCTTGGTTGGAAACTGAAAACCGCTATTAATAATGGCTGAGCGAACACGATCTTTACTTTCACGTACTGCCGCTTCAGGTAGCCCCACAATTGTTAACGAGGGCAAGCCTGAACTGATATGAACCTCAACTTCAATTTGTGGGGCATGCAGGCCCAATAAACCTCGAGTATAGATTTTGGCAAAAGACATCTTATTATTGTTCCATTGTGGTGCTTTATTTTTAATCATTTTTCGGTGCTGTTCGCACCGAATTGGTGCTTATTTTTTATTCTGAACGATTTCTTCAAGTATTTTCATTTGCTGTTGCAGTTCAGTGAGGCGTTGATTGGCCGTATTGAGTGCAGTTCTTTGGCGATCAAGTTCTTGTTTAGAGACAAGGTCTAGTTTTTCGATACTTTCACTGAGTAACGCACGTAAGTTTTTTTCTAGGTCTTTTTTAGGTTGGTCAACTTGTTGCAAAATTGCCTGTAAAAGAGTCTCAATCATAAAGTGCTCAATAGGTTATGTATATTTGCTGCTCAGTGTATCACTGCTGGCTATATTCCTCTAGCACACTTCGGGACAGAAGGATGAGTGACTGGTTGATTTCATTCAATATAGCGAAATGAAACTTATTTTCGATGCACTATCTACATCTTCAAGCCTAAATAGGTTATAAAGAAAGCTTGTGCTCAATATTTAAAAACCCCCAACCTTTAAATATTGGCATGAAAATTGAACATAAAACCTTACTGGTGAAAATAAGCCGAAGGAAAACAAACATGAAGCTTGTAACTGCAATTGTAAAACCATTTAAATTAGATGATGTGCGTGAAGCACTCTCTGAGATTGGTGTTCAAGGGATTACCGTAACTGAAGTCAAAGGTTTCGGACGTCAAAAAGGTCATACAGAACTGTATCGTGGTGCAGAGTATGTGGTTGATTTCTTACCGAAAGTAAAGATTGAAATTGCAATTAGTGATGAAATGGTGGACGCAGTCATTGAATCAATCACTCGTGTCGCAAGCACAGGCAAAATTGGTGACGGTAAAATCTTTGTCACGAATTTAGAACAAGTAATCCGTATCCGTACGGGTGAGACTGGGCCAGATGCTGTCTAAATTGGCACAAACTTTGCTGAGTTAGAAATTAAGAGAAATAGCTCGCAAAATAAGGTTGGGGGACACGAATGAAAAAAATGCTTATGGCGCTCAGTCTATCTGGCGCACTCTTAGGTGGTTCAGCGGTGGTTTGGGCAGAAGATGCTGCATCAGCACCAACAACTGAACAAACTGTAGCCGTTGCTGATACGGGTGCTGCAACAACTGAAATCGTTGCAGTTGAAGCTCCAGCTCCTGAAGAGGCTGCTCCTGCTGCTGTAGCAACAGTGGATACAGGTGATACAGCTTGGGTTCTTGTTTCAACAGCATTGGTTCTGTTGATGACTATTCCTGGTTTGGCTCTGTTCTATGGTGGTATGGTGCGTAAGAAAAACGTACTTAGCACCATGATGTTCAGCCTTTCTGCGGCGATCTTAGTGAGTTTAATCTGGGTAATTGCCGGTTACTCATTGGCTTTCTCTGGTTCAGGTGCTTATGTGGGCGACTTGGGCAAGGCGATGCTGAATGGCGTTGCATTTGATGCCTTAAGTGGAACAATTCCTGAAAGCTTATTTGTTGTTTTCCAAATGACGTTTGCGATCATCACTGTTGCGATTATCAGTGGTTCGATTGCTGATCGTATGAAATATTCAGCATTTATGGCATTTATCGCAGTATGGGTAATTTTGGTTTATGCACCAATCACTCACTGGGTATGGGCGGCTGATGGCTGGTTATTCAAAGCAGGCGCATTAGATTTTGCTGGTGGTACGGTTGTTCATATTAACGCAGGTGTTGCAGGTTTGGTTGCAGCATACATGTTAGGGAAACGTACAGGCCTTGGCCGTGAATCTATGGCACCGCATAACTTAACTTTAACTGTGATTGGCGCAAGCTTGATTTGGGTAGGTTGGTTCGGCTTTAACGGTGGTAGTGCTTTAGGTGCTGGTGCGCGTGCAAGTATGGCAATTCTTGTAACTCAAGTAGCTGCTGCGGCTGCTGCATTCTCATGGCTTATTGTTGAACGTCTTGTTCGTGGTAAAGCATCAGTTCTTGGTGGTGCATCAGGTGCGGTTGCTGGTTTAGTGGTGATTACGCCTGCTGCTGGTTTCGTTGGTGTAGGTGGCGCATTAGTCATGGGCTTAATTGGTGGTGTGGTGTGCTTCTGGGGGATTACTGCACTGAAACGCCTGCTTAAAGCGGATGATGCTCTGGATGCGTTTGGTTTACATGCTGTTGGTGGTATCGTTGGTGCGATTCTTACTGGTGTGTTCTACAGTGATGAAATCATCAAAGCGGCAAATGTTGCACTTGCACCGACCTTTATCGGTCAATTGTGGGTACAAATTGAAGGTGTGTTAGCGACAATCGCTTATAGCGCAATTGTGACCTTCATTATCCTGAAAGTAATTGATCTGGTGATTGGTATCCGTGTAAGTGCTGATGATGAGCGTATGGGTCTTGACCTTAGCCAACATGGCGAACGTATCGAATAATCAGTGCAAGATGTGATTAAAAAAAACAGCCTTATGGGGCTGTTTTTTTATGGCTTTAGGGTGCTAGTTCTGCAATTGAAGAAACTTTGCTACACTTAAGCAAAGTGAGTAAATAATCGCGCAACTATGCATTGTCCATTTTGTAACGCTGCTGATAGTAAAGTCATAGACTCCCGTTTGGCTGCCGAAGGCTGCCAGATTCGTCGTCGTCGTGAGTGTGTCATTTGTGGGGAGCGTTTTACCACCTTTGAAAGTTATGATGTGGTCATGCCTCGCGTGATCAAATCAGACGGTAAAAATGAACCTTTTGATGAGGCCAAACTACGCCGTTCTTTAATGCATGCCTTACAAAAACGTCCTGTCACTCAGGAACAAATTGAAACCGTACTTAGCGATATTCAATCGCAGATCCGCCGTCTAGGCGAACGGGATGTCAAATCTAGAACTATTGGTGAAATCGTGATGCAGGCATTATTTGCTTTGGATCATGTCGCCTATGTTCGATTTGCTTCTGTGTACCAAGATTTCCAAGATGTAGAAGCATTTCGCCATCAAATTGAGCAAATGCAACAACGTGAAAATGAAGCTTAAATTCGAGAGATCATGTCTGAGTTAACCCAAGATCATTTAACTGAACATCAGCATTGGATGCAACAAGCCATTGCCTTAGCTCGACGTGGTCAATATTCGACGAAGCCGAATCCAAATGTCGGTTGCGTCATTGTCAAAGAAGGTCAACTGATTGGGGAAGGCTATCACCCTAAAGCTGGTCAGCCGCATGCGGAAGTTTTTGCTCTGCGTCAAGCAGCTGAGAAAGCCAAAGATGCAACTGCATATGTCACTTTAGAACCTTGTGCACATTACGGTCGAACACCGCCTTGTGCGGAGGCTTTGGTCAAAGCTCAAGTGAAAAAAGTTGTCATTGCCTGTTCTGATCCAAATCCACTGGTCGCAGGTAAAGGCGTTAAGATTTTACAAGATGCTGGCATTGAGGTTGAAACGGGAATTTGTACGGAAAGTGCAAAAACGCTCAACTTGGGTTTTTTGAAGGCTATGTCAACTGGCCTGCCTTATGTACGTTTAAAGATAGCATCAAGTCTGGATGGCCGTACTGCGATGGCTTCGGGTGAATCAAAGTGGATTACTGGCAAAGCAGCTCGACAAGACGTACAACATTGGCGGGCAATTTCGGGTGCGGTGATTACTGGTATTCAAACGGTTTTAGCTGATGATTGCGAACTGAATGTGCGTGCATTAGAAGGCGTTGATCTGACAACAGTGGTGCAACCAAAACGGATCGTTTTAGATCGACAAGGGCAATTACCACTTTCTGCAAAAATTCTACAGCAATCTGAAACGGTGATGGTGATAACACCATTTCGTCAAGAACTTGCTGATTTAGGCGTGATACAATTGCCACCGCAACCTTTAAACCAGTTATTGCAGACTTTGTCTCAACAATATCAAATTTATGATGTTTTGGTTGAGGCAGGTGCGACTTTATCAACGGCCTTTTTACAACAAGGATTGGTTGATGAAATGATTAGTTATGTTGCGCCAACTTTACTTGGTCAATCTGCTCGGGCTATGTTTAATGCTGAATTTAGCAAAATGGCAGAGCAGCTCCGTTTTGAGTTGGTCGATGTAACCCAACTTGGGCAAGACATTCGCCTAAGATTGCTCCCTATCCAAGAGATGATATGAATCCAGAACCATCGGTTTATCACAAGCGTCGTCATGCTGCCCGTACGACTGACGAATATCTTTTTCATCAGTTAGTACCTTATCTCGGTAATAAGCGTCGGCTGCTTCACCTCATTTTAGAAGCGTTTGAGATTACAGGTACATTGAATAGCAAGAAAAAGAATCCACCGATTTTTGCTGATTTCTTTGCGGGGAGTGGGGTTGTTTCGCGGTTAGCACGTCAGAATGGTTATCGCGTGATTGCCAATGACTGGGAACCGTATAGTCATGCATTGAACAATGCCATTTTAGCTTGTGTTGATGCACCTGCTTTTAAAGAGTTAGGTGGCTATCAGAAAGCCATTGATTATTTAAATCGGCTACCTGAAGTCAAAGGCTGGGTCACGCATAATTTATGTCCGCGTAATGATGATGTGTATGATCCCGCCCGTGATCGTTTGTTCTTCAAACGCCGTAACGGTATGCGGATTGATGCGATTCGTCAGCAGATTGCGACTTGGCAAGCGCAAGGGGCAATTAATGATGTAGAGATGAGTGCTTTATTGGCACCGCTACTGTATTCAGCAAGTTTCGTCAGTAATACCAGTGGTGTCTTTAAAAGTTTCCATCAGGGCTGGGGTGGACGTACCCAAACTGCCTTGGAGCGGATTGAATCTTTATTGTGGCTGACACCGAGCCGCTTCTGTGAGATTGGTGATCCTAAGCGTCCTGCTGCTGAAATGTGGTGTGTTGATGCACAGCATCTTGCCAATCAAATGAGTGGTTTTGAGGTTGATGTCGCCTATCTAGATCCACCCTATAATCAGCATGCCTATAGCAGTAACTATCATGTTCTGAATGCACTGACTTTATGGGATCAAGTCGACTTACCATCTCCAGATACTAAAGGTTTTAAAAGCGGTATTGATCGTGCTTGGCGTAAAGAACGTCCAAGTCCTTATAACTCCTCTAAATATGCCAAAGAGGCCTATGAAAAGTTATTGGAAACGATTAATGCACGTTATATTTTGACCAGTTATTCGACTGATGGGAATATTGAGCCTAAAGACTTGCTGACTGCCAATTTGAAGCGCGGTAAAGTGACTTTGCTGACCCAAGATGTTCCACGTTATCGGGTGAGTAAACAACGCCAATCTGAACGTGCTCGCGTACTTGAGTTTATTGTGATTACGGATACCCATGCCAAGTCTGGACCACCGTTACGGCAGCTTTTAGGACAGTTATACCATTTCGCTGAATTGGGTGGTGTAGATACCACGGGTAACAGTACTCAATTGGCACTTTGGTAAAAGAAAAAAGACACCATTTTGGCAACAAAGTGGTGTTTTTGTATCCAATATTTGCTGAGTATCGGTTAATTAGATTGTTGTGATCGATTTGTAAGATAAGCCTATGTTTTTATAGTAAATATCTACCAATTTTGAGTTGGTTTATACATGCGAAGTCATACATTTAAATTAGAGCTTAGAAAATTATAATTAATAAATAATGATTTAAAACAAATATATGGAATAGTTTTGTCTTTGATTTTTATCGTCATGTTCACTTAATATAAGGCTGGAAATACTTTAACCAATCGTTCAAATTTTTACCAAATGATATTGACCATATCTAAAAATAACTATAGTTTGCCGAGCTTAATTTAGGGTCTTGCCTATTTGCAGCGATGACCAAGAGAGGTTGTTATGAGTCGCTCGGAACCCACCTTATTGGGGCAATGTGTAGCTGAATTTTTTGCTACCGCAATTTTTTTATCATTCGGTATTGGTGTGGTGGCTGCACTTAAGCTTGCGGGAGCGAGTTTAGGCTTGTGGGAAATTAGTATCGTATGGGGTTTGGCTGTTGCATTGGCAGTGTATTTGTCTGCTGGCATTTCTGGGGCACATCTTAATCCCGCAGTGACTATCGCTTTGGCATTGTTTGCTGGTTTTGAAAAACGTAAAGTACCTTTCTATATCATTTCACAAGTTGCTGGTGCAGCTGTGGGTGCACTTCTGGTTTATGGTCTGTATAGCAATTTATTTGTGGACTATGAGCAAACCCATCATATGGTGCGGGGCAGTGTAGAAAGTTTAGAGCTAGCGGGAATTTTCTCAACCTATCCACATCATTTGCTCTCGCTTGGTCAGGCCTTTATGGTGGAAATGTTTATCACCATGCTATTGCTGTGGTTGATTATGGCGATTGGTGATGATAGCAATGGTTTACCACGTGGTGCTTTGGCACCGATCTTAGTCGGTTTATTGGTTGCAGTGATTGGTGCATCTTTTGGCCCATTGACTGGCTTTGCCATGAATCCTGCCCGTGATTTTGGCCCGAAAATTGTGGCTTATTTCTCTGGCTGGGGACCTGTTGCTTTTACAGGTGGTCGTGATATTCCCTATTTTATCGTCCCAATTATTGCGCCAATCGTGGGTGCTTGTTTAGGTGTGCTTGGTTATAAGTTGTTCTTTAGCTATTTCTTGGTCAACAATCCTGCTGTAGTAAAAGAAAAAGAAATTGCTGAAAAGCAAGTGTCTGAAATGTAATAAAGACCAGATCAAGAATTTGAAGGGCAGTCAACGGATTGCCCTTTTTATTTGCCTGTATTTGGACTGTACATGCCTTGTTATCTCTAGTTCTTTGCTTTAAGGTATCTTCTTTACAGTGGTACATACTGCAATAAAGATAGGTTGAAACTCCCATGTTTACAGGCATTATTGAAAGTTTAGGTAAGGTTGAGAGCCTACAAAGTGTAGGTGGCGACGTTCGTTTACGTATTCAAACTGATTTGGATATGTCTGATGTACATTTGGGGGATTCGATTGCCACCAACGGGATTTGCCTGACCGTGATTGAATGGGGTGAAAACTGGTATGCGGCTGACGTTTCGCGTGAGAGTTTAAACCGTACCACACTAGGTCAATGGAAAGTTGGTCAAGCCGTCAATGTCGAGAAAGCAATGTTGCCAACCACACGTTTTGGTGGGCATATTGTCAGTGGACATGTGGATGGTTTAGGTGAAATTACCTTGGTCCGACATGATGCACGTTCACTGTATTTTGAAGTGACAGCACCTGTTGAGTTGGCTAAATATTTAGCCGAAAAAGGTTCAGTCACTGTCGATGGGATTAGTCTGACTATTAACCATTTGCGCGGCAATATTTTAAGCTTGAATTTAATACCACATACTGCAGAACGTACCAATATTGGTACTTGGCAGGTTGGAAGCAAAGTCAATTTGGAAGTGGATGTCTTGGCACGTTATATCGAGCGTTTATTGCTAGGTGATAAGGCTGCGGAACAGAAAACTGAATCGAATATCAGTATGGCTTTTTTAGCTGAAAATGGTTTTTTAAAATAAAAGATGAAGTATAAAAAAGCCCAGTTCGAACTGGGCTTTTTTATTATTTTTCGTCTGAAAATTCACTGTTTTTCAGGATGTAGTCAATTTCATCTTGTGCTAAGGCGTGCAGTTTTGCTCTAAATACCGTTACTGCTTGCTCAATTAAACCTTCAGCTTCTAATTCAAGTCGTACACGGACACTTTCCAGTTCTGACAGAATTTGCTGATCATCGATCACAACACGTTGAGCCTGTGAATAATCGATACTTGGCTGTTCAGGGTTGCTTTGATAGCGTTCCGTTTGCTGTGCAATTTCCTGATCAATATGGCCACGTAAGGCAAGTAAGTTTTCAGTCTGTTGTTCAAATTGACGGGCTTCATCGGCTTGCAGTTGTGCAGCGTAGGCGGCTTCAGCTGCACGCTTCTCTTCCAGAGCCTTTTCCAAAGCCAGTTGTTTTCGAATACGTGCTTGTTCAATCAAGTCTGCTTTTAAGTCGGCATAGGCTTGATCAATGCGCTGCTGAGAAAGTTGCTGCGCATTTTCCTCATGTTGTGTCCATGTCTGAGTCAGTGTTTGTGGTAGCAGTAGATCACAAATACGTGCTAAATCATCCTGATAGGTCTGACGGACAGCCTCAGGTGCATTTAACCAACGTTTTTTAAAGTCCTGACCTACATTTAATGCCACAAGACACTCCTCAAATGATGCTGTTTATTGCCGATTTATAATTTAAAGGTTCGAGGTTCAATACCTAAACGACGATACATTTTAAATTTTTCCCGCCCGATCTGTTTTGCCGTTTCATTATTTTCAATAATTTCGATAATGTGGCGAAAATCTTGAGTTTGTTCAAGTGCATGATTGTTAAAATTAAACACGATCCAATCATTCGACGGAGGTAATTCCGCTGAAATACACACAGGACTATGCGGCTGATCGATGCCATGTGGAATAAAGCTGAGTGGATCAAAGTTCCAAAGTTTCTCATCTAACTCCGTTTGCTGCTCTGAATCAGCGCAATACCACCAAATTTGTGGATGCTGATTCAGAATCTTACGGCATAAACGGCAAGCACTTTCGACTTGCCGTTCTTTACTATTCTCAAATAGATAAAAGCTGATTTGTGGCATGTTTTAGTTTTTCGTTGCAACACGATTGGCTAAAAACTGCATCAGTAATGGCACTGGACGACCTGTAGCACCTTTAGCTGCACCCGATAACCACGCTGTACCTGCGACATCAAGATGCGCCCAACGATAATCACGAGTGAAACGTTCGAGGAAACACGCTGCAGTAATTGCGCCACCATATGGGCCGCCAATGTTGGCAATATCGGCAAAAGGAGAGTCGAGTAATTCTTGATACTCTTCCATCACTGGCATACGCCATACGCGGTCTAGTGACTGTTCGCCTGCCTGTTGTAGGTCTTGGGCAAGTTCGTCATCTGGCGTAAATAAACCACTCACCACTTTACCAAGCGCAACCACACAAGCACCAGTCAGTGTTGCAATATCAATCACCAGCGCAGGATTAAAGCGCTTGATATACGTTAAGGTATCACAGAGAACCAGACGGCCTTCTGCATCGGTATTCAGGATTTCAATGGTCTGACCGCTCATACTGGTCACAATATCACCTGGACGGGTAGCATGAGCAGAAGGCATATTCTCAGCAGCTGCAATCGCACCGACCACATGAATTGGCAATTGTGCTTCGCATAGTGCTTGGATTGTCCCAAGAACAGAAGCTGCGCCGCACATATCAAATTTCATTTCATCCATGCCGAGGCCGGGTTTCAATGAAATACCACCTGTATCAAAGGTCACACCTTTACCGACAAGTACGACAGGTGCTTGATCTGCTTTAGCATTGTATTCGAGTGTAATAATGCGGCCTGGGCGGTCAGAGCCTTTGCTGACTGCAAGGAAGGCATACATCCCCAAGTCTGCCATTTGCTGCTCATCAAGCACCGTGACTTTTAAAAGCGTTGGATATTGTGCTGCAAGTGCAAGTGCTTGATCTGCCAAATATTCAGGGAAGCAGATATTGCCTGGACGGTTGCCAAGATCACGTGCATAGTTTTGGCCTGATTGCACTGCATGAATTAGATTCAGTTGTGCATCATCTAAAGTGGTTTGATTGGCAACAAGATGGATTGTTTCTAATACAAATTCATTTTTTTTCGATTTAAATTCATCATAACCATACGCTGCTTGAGTCAGGCTTAAGACAAACAGTGAATGTAAATCGGTTGGGATTGCTGAAAGATCGACACTAATTTGTTTAAATTTATTTTGTGATGATTTGATAATAGTTTGTGCGAGTTTTGCTAATTTTGTCGCTTTTAACTCGGCACTTTTTCCAAGTCCGAGCAGTTGAGCATTGGCTTGTACGGGAATATTGGCAATTAAGGCTAAGCTTTCGTTAAAACCTGCTTTGAATTGTGTTGCGTTAAGCACTTCTTCTAGGTGATTGATTTGATATGTATTTAAGTTCTGTTGTAATTGTTCTGAATCAACCAAAATCCACAAAGATTCGCTAGACACCTGAGTTGGGAATGCGTTATGAAGGGTAAATTTCATTGTTTGTATGGAACCTGATGAGTGAAAAATAAAGATAAGTCCATTAAACACTTTCAGATATGAGGTTGCAATCCGCAACAAGCGATAGGTTTTATATTTTTAACATTCGGGTAAACTAGCGTTACCTTCAATTGGGCTTTTTGGAAGTATTACTTTGATTATTCGGCGTTATCTCGTCAAACAAGTGGTTTCGACATCTCTCGTCGTCATTGGTTTATTAACCCTGATTATGATGGGTGGTCGTTTAATCAAATATTTTGGCGTGGCAGCTCAAGGTCGTTTAGATGCAGGTATTTTATTTAGCATCATCGGCTATCGTTTGCCTGAGTTTTTAACGCTGATTCTTCCTTTAGGTTTCTTTATTGCCTTGATGCTGGTGTTTGGTCGTCTTTATGTTGATCATGAAATGGCAGTTTTAAACGGCAGTGGTGTGAGTCGGAATCAATTGGCACGACTGCTGTTACCGATGACGCTGGTTTATCTGGTGGTGCAAACCTGTTTGATGGTCTGGGTTGGGCCATGGGGGTTGCGTGAGTTTGAAAAACTGACCAGCACACAAGCGGTACGCACGGGCTTTGACTTGGTTCGTCCCAAGGAGTTTATTTCTTCAGGACCTTTTACCATTTATGCTGGATCACTTTCAGAAGATCGTAAGAATTTAAAAGATATTTTCTTCTACCAAAAGGCCAAGCAAGAAGACAAGCCCGATGTCATGATCTTGGCAAAAGAAGCAACACGAGTTGAAGTAGAAAATGACACAGCGAATGTGGTGGATTTAGTCCAAGGTCGCCGCTATGAAATTTACCCAAATCAGCCGAGATATACGCAAGCCGAATTTCAGTCTTATCGTTTACGTTTAGAAAGTGATAAAGATGTGAAGTTTGAAAGTGATGATGTTGGGGCATTGTCCATGTCAAAGCTTTGGCAGAAACGTGATGATTCGGTGCTTAAAAGTGAGTTGGGTTGGCGTATTTTTGGACCATTGGTAATTATCGTGGCGTTGATGTTGGCGGTGGCATTGTCAGAAGTGAGTCCACGTCAGGGGCGTTATTATCGTTTGATTCCTGCAATTTTTATCTTTGCCAGTTTAATCGTGTTGTTGATTGCCATTAAAACCCGAATCAGTAAAGACGAACTGGATATCTGGGCTTATCCAGTGGTACTTGCTGTCTATGCAGCAGCTGCAGCAATCTTTGCGCGTAAACAAAAACTGGCGCCAAAACTTAAGAAAAGCATTCAGCGAGTGGGGTTATAATGTTAGCACGTCGAATAGTCGCCAAACATGTGACAACAACCACGGTTCTAGCCATGCTCGGAACAACGCTGGTGTTATCTTTTCTACAAGTTTTATTCACCTATTTAGGTGAATTAGGTGAACTCAAACCTAATTATAATGCTTGGCAAGCTTTTCTCTATGTGATGTGGGGGGCGCCTCGTTATTTATACGAAATCCTACCTGTTGCGGCATTGATTGGTTCAGTGTTGGGTTTAGGCGCATTGGCCTCGAATAGTGAATTGATTGTGATGCGCTCTGTCGGGATTAGCCTCTGGCGGATCGTCGGTTGGGTGATGCGTGCGGCCTTGTTATTGATTGTGTTGTCTTTCGTGCTGAGTGAGTGGGTTATTCCATATACCAATGAAAAAGCACAAAGTATTAAAAAACAACGTAGTGTTGCCGCTTTAGGGGAAGTAAAAGGCTATTGGTCACGTGAAGGCCAACGTTTTATTTATATTGATTATGCCAACTCGCAAGGTCAACTTCGCAATATTCAAGTGATTGATTTTGATAAGGACTATCGTTTGCAGTCATTTGTGAATGCTGAGAAAGGCCAGTTTATCAAAGATGGACAGTGGACTTTAGAGCAATCTCATCAAGTTGATTTGCTGGCGCAGGGTAATGCCATCAAAACTGATCACGATCAACAAGCACTGGGTTTGGCACTGCAACCTAAATACGTGCACATGGTGACCTTGGATCCTGAAGATTTATCTCCAAGCCAATTGATTAGTTTCATGCGCTATATGGATGAATATAGTCAGGTGCCGAAAACTTATGAACTGGCATTTTGGCAGAAAGTTACTTCACCATTTTCTTTGATTACTCTGGTTTTGATTGCGTGCTCCTTTATTTTTGGTCCATTACGCCAGCAGTCGATGGGCTTCCGTTTAGTGATCGCATTATTTACAGGGCTTGGCTTTTTCTATTTACAAGATTTCTTGGGTTATGCAAGTCTAGTCTACGCACCATCTCCAGCATGGTTTGTGCTGCTACCTGTTGTGCTGATCTTTATGGTGGGTAGTTATTTATTGTATCGGGCGCGATAAAACACGTTATATGAAGACTCTATCATCAGGATTGATGAAAGCCATCAGTCTGGTCATGGAGAATTAGCTTAAATTTCGGTAAAATATGCCGATCAAATGATAGACAAAAAGAGAGTCCATTATGACGGATGCAAATGCTGGCAAAATTCCTCACGTTCTTGTAATTATGGATGGTGTAGGACATCGGGAAGCAGTTGAAGATAATGCTTTTTTAGCAGCAAAAACACCAAACCTCACTGCAATGGTGGCTAAGCATCCGAATAGTTTGATTTCAGGTTCAGGTGAAGACGTTGGCTTACCTGATGGTCAAATGGGGAACTCAGAAGTTGGACATATGAATCTTGGTGCGGGTCGTGTGTTGTATCAGGACTTTACCCGAATTACCAAAGATATTCGCACAGGTGCTTTTTTTGAGCATGAAGTGTTAGTTGATGCCGTTGAAAAAGCTAAAGCAGTAAATGGTGCCGTCCATGTGATGGGGTTGCTGTCACAAGGTGGCGTGCATTCGCATGAAGACCATATTGTGGCGATGTGTGAGCTCGCATTAAAACGTGGTGCAACAGTTTATCTGCATGCGTTCCTTGATGGCCGTGATACACCACCACGTAGTGCAAAACCTTCATTAGAAAAACTCGATGCTTTATTTGCTCAGTATCCAAATCAAGGTCGTATTGTTTCCATGATTGGTCGTTATTTTGCCATGGATCGTGATAATCGTTGGAATCGTGTTGAACTCGCTTATCGTTTAATGACAGAAGGCGAGGCAGTCCGTGTTGCAAACTCAGCTGTTGAGGGGCTAGAGCAAGCCTATGCAGCAGAAGAAAATGATGAGTTTGTTCAAGCAACCCGTATTGGTGAAATTGCTAAAATCCAAGATGGCGATAGTGTGGTTTTCATGAACTTCCGTGCCGATCGCGCGCGTGAAATTACCCGTGCCTTTGTTGAAAAAGATTTTGCTGGGTTTGAGCGTAAAGTTGTTCCGAACTTGTCGAAATTCGTCATGCTGACACGTTATCAAGCCAGTATTGATGCACCTGTGGCGTATATGCCAGAAGGGCTTAAAAACTCGATTGGTGAATATCTGTCAGGTTTAGGTAAAACTCAATTACGTATTGCTGAAACTGAAAAATATGCACATGTGACTTTCTTCTTCAGCGGTGGTCGTGAAGATGAATATGAAGGTGAGAAACGTATTCTGATTCCATCACCGAATGTAGCAACCTATGATTTAAAGCCAGAAATGAGCGCGTATGAAGTGACGGATGAATTGGTTAATGCAATCAATTCGCGTGAGTTTGACCTGTTGGTAGTGAACTATGCCAATGGTGATATGGTTGGACATACAGGTATTTTTGATGCTGCAGTAAAAGCGGTTGAAACTGTAGATACATGTCTCGGTCGTGTTTATGATGCAGTCATGGCAAACAAAGGGCATATGTTAATTACGGCTGATCATGGTAATGTAGAACAAATGCAAGACTATGATAGTGGACAAGTTCATACTCAACATACCACTGAATTGGTGCCATTTATTTATGTCGGGCCGACACAAGCAACGATTGCGGAAGGTGGTGTATTGGCCGATGTTGCACCTACGCTACTTCATTTGATGAACATTCCTGTACCTCCAGAAATGCAAGGCAAGAATTTAATTACTTTAAAATAAGGTGAAGCAATGACCCAACACAACAACATTTACAGAACATTATGTGCAAGTGTGTTGATGTGTTGGGGATTGCATCTCTCTGCAGCACCGATTACTCATTCATCTGGATGGGCTGATGAAGACAAAAGCATCGGCAGTACAGAAGTTCCGATTGAGTCGATTCAACAATTTGTACAAATTTATGGCATTGTTAAAGATAACTATGTCGATAAGAAGTCTGATGATGCTTTATTCCAGCAATCAATTAAAGGTTTAGTGAGCGGTTTGGATCGCTACTCTCGTTATTTATCAGCAGAAGAATACCGTCAACTTATTCAATATACAGAAGGCGATTTAGCCTCTGTCGATTTCAATTTAAATTATGATGCACACTCCAAATCTTGGCAGATTCAAGATTTGAAGCCAGGCTCAGATTCGAGCAAATTGGGTTTGCGTAATGGGCAAGTGATTCTGAAAGTTGATAACCAAGAACTCAAAAATTTAAATCAAGACCAGATTCAGGGTCTATTGTATGGTTCGATTGGCAGTACCGTGCAGATTCACCCAGAAAATAATAACAGCACAGTGATCTTGGTTCGAAATAAAAAAGTCGAGACAGATATTGAACCTGTTCTACTACATAATCAGGTACTGGTACTGAAAATTCGCGTTTTTCAGCAAGATACAGCCAATGAAGTTAAACGTTTAATCGAGGAATATAGCTCAACCAAACTTAAAGCTGTGGTTTTTGATTTACGTAATAATCCTGGAGGACTACTCTCTGCTTCAGTCGAAGCTGCCGATTTATTTTTAAATCAGGGGCTAATTGTGACGACGAAAAGTCGTTCTGAGGGCGACCAGCAATTCCAAGCTTTACCATCCAATGAATTTCAAAATCTAAAGTTAGGTATCCTGATCAATCGTCGTTCTGCTTCTGCCGCTGAAGTTTTTACCGCTGCATTAAAAGAACACAAGCGCGCTTGGGTGGTCGGTGAAAACAGCTATGGTAAAGGTGTGGTACAAAAGTTGTTCCCTTTACCAAGTGGGGCTGCATTGCAAATGACGGTATCACACTATTACACCCCGAATGGCAATATGATTGAAGGTCAGGGCATTCAGCCTAATCAAACCTACGCTTTGTCTGCCGAGATGAAAGAAGATAATTATCTTGAGCATGTCACAGATCTGGTTTTGAAAAGTAGATACTAAAAATAAGCCCCGAATGATCGGGGCTTATTTTTAAATATTATTCATCATCTTCAGTATCTAAGCCGAATTTTTTCAAACGGTAGCGTAACGAACGGAAGGTCATTCCTAATTTTTTCGCGGCTAATGTTCGATTCCAATGGGTGAGATTCAATGCATTCAGAAGAATTTCTTTTTCAATATTTTCTAAATAACGCTCCAAACCTTCAGGTGGAAGCTTCTTTGAACTCATATTTGGGCTTGCAGAATGTTGCGGTGTTTCAACTTCTTCTGCTGCTGTGTTGGAAAATGAGGGTGCTGGATTGGCAAAGGAACTGCGTAATGGTGCTGTTTGTAAATGGGCCAAGTCGATATTGTCATCATCACTCAGTGTAATCGCACGTTCAATGATGTTGCGTAATTCACGAACATTTCCCGGGAAATACTGCTGCAATAGGAATTGCTCTGCACGCGAGGAGAGTGACTTTGTCGATAACTCCCATTCTTGGCTAATTCTTTGAATAAAGTGATTTGCCAATAAGAGGATGTCTTGTCCACGTTCACGTAATGGTGGTAGAACGATATCCATCACATGTATACGGAAGAATAAGTCTTGTCGGAAACGACCTTGCTGTACCAACAGTTCCAAATCTTGATGACTGGCACTGATGACACGGAAATCAACATCAATCTCTTGATCTGAACCGACAGGACGAATTTTCTTTTCTTGTACTGCACGGAGTAGTTTGACCTGCATATTTAAAGGCAGTTCAGCAATTTCATCTAAAAATAGACTACCGCCGTGAGCAGAGAGAATTAAGCCTTGTTTGTCCTGTGTTGCACCGGTAAAGCTGCCTTTTTTATGCCCAAATAGTTCGCTTTCCATCAATTCAGTTGGAATCGCGCCACAGTTAATGGCAATAAAAGGACCTTCGCTACGGTTACTCAAACGATGCACTAGATTCGCGACGACTTCCTTTCCTGTTCCTGATTCACCTGTAATAAAAACAGGGGCTTGAGAACGAGCGATTTTCTTTAAAGCGATACGTAATTGTTGAATAGGTGCTGAACGTCCGATTAACAGTTTATTTTCTAAAGCTGTTTCAGCTGCCTCTTGTTCTGGCTGTGGACGATTCAAGGCTTTTTGGATTAGTTGATCCAAATGCATTTGATTGACAGGTTTGCTGACAAAATCAAATGCGCCTGCTTTAAGTGCTGCAATGGCAATATCCATATTGCCATACGCAGTTAACACCGCAATAGGTGTATTGGGATAGTTCTGTGTTACATGTTTGACCAGATCCAAACCATTACCATCTGGAAGATTTAAATCTGTTAAACAGGCATCGTACTGGAACTCAGTAAAGAATTTTTTTGCCTGTTCGACCCGATAAGCGAGATGTGTCTTGATGCCCATGCGTGCTAGCGTCATCTGCATTAAAAGACATAAATCTTCTTCGTCGTCTACCAGTAAGACGAGTGGTTGTTTTGTTGCCATTCCCCGAGAAACCTAATCTAATCAATGAATTTTAGAGCATTCAATCCTGAAGCATGCTCCTTGTTGTCGCTCTATATAGGTGAGCTTTGCATGATTGGCCTCACAAAATGTGTGAGACAAATACAATCCTAAACCAGTTCCTTTAATTTCGGTACTAAAAAATGGTTTGAACAGTTGAGAAATATCTCGTTTTGAGACACCCGTCCCAAAATCGATGACATCAATGCAAGTTCGACCATCTTTTTCGTGTACTTCGACCTCAATATAAGGCGCGTCAGTTGCATTATGTCGGAGTGCATTTCTAATTAAATTAATCAGCACTTGGCGTAATTGTTTTTCGTCAAATAAGATACCGACCTGTTCTGTTAGTTTAATTTGAATTTGTTGTTTAGCATCGGCAAGATCTTCATTGAGTAAACTTTCAAAGAAGGAGCTTAGATCAATTTCTTGTACTTCTGTTGGCTTATTCCGTGCCATTGCCAAAGTGTCTTGCACGATGCTATCAATCCGTTTGGCCTGTTTACTGATCATGCGTGACAGCATTTCTTGTTGGTGTGGGTCACTGTCTTTGAATAATTCATTGGCTTGCACAATCGCGGCCAAAGGGTTACGAATTTCGTGGGCAATACTGGCAGAAAGCTGACCAAGTGCTGCAAGCTTTAGTTGCTGAACTTGCTGAGTCAGTTTCTGTGCATCTTTTAAAATTAATAATACTAAGGCCTGTTCAGGTACAAGCAGATGTTTAACCCGAACATTGATGGTGTAGGCGCTTTGTTGTGACTCAAAACTAAACTCTTCACCATCTTTAAGATCACTAAATTGAATCAATTCAAATAGGTCTGGTTGTAATTTGATCAGTGGTGTTTTTTCTAATGAAATCGGTAAATGGATACCTAATAATGTATTGGCTGCCGGATTGGTTAAGACAATATGATTGCTTTCATCGAGTACCAAATAACCATCTTCAATCTGTTCTAAGATATAGCGGTTAATATTTTGCAGCTGGTGAATTTCAATGGATTGATGAAAAGTTAAAGTTTCTAAAATTTTAAAACGTTGTACTGCAATACGACCAATGGCATGGACTACAAAGAACAAAAACGCCAGAAAAATGCTATTACCAAGATGATTTAAATTATTAACGTCAAAGAAGTCACCTAAAAAACGCTGGTAAACCACCATAATCACGGCAAATAAAGTAATGATCAGCGAAAGCTGAGCATTTAATAATATCGCAGAAGAAAAAATAATAATGACGTAAAGCAAGCTTAGTTGCAGGTTTGGACCACCCGCAGAGAAGGTGATTAAACTTAAACAAATGACATCAATCAGAAAGATAAAAATCAGTTGCTTGGACGTTTGTATCGGAAGCAGTTGCAGTAAAAAAAGCTGAAAAATATTGAGTGTGATATAACAAATCAGCGTATAGAAATATAAAAAAGGGTAAATATAGTTGCTAGACAGCTGCTCAGCAGTCAATAAATAAATTAAAAGCAGGCTAATCGAAATAATGAGCCGATAGCCGCTATACCAAACGCCGAGCCGATAGACCGTCTGTGAAACTGTTGACGCAATTTTCCCTAACATAGGCGCTTACTGTTGTTTTAAGGTTTAATGAGCCCATAGCGAATTGCAAGATGGGTGAGCTTGACATCACTATCAATCGCCAGTTTTTCAAAAATACGATAGCGATAGGTATTTACCGTTTTAACGCTTACAAACAATTTGTCAGCAATCTCTTGGGCGCTGATACAGTTCACCACCATCATGGCAACTTGCATTTCGCGTTCAGAGAGCGCATCAAAAGGAGATTGTTGTGTATCAGAGAGATACGAGCTGGCCAGTTGTTCAGCAATATCTGCACTAAAATATTTTCCACCTTGCATTACTTTGTTAATGGCTCGAACCATTTCCGTAATTGGTGCACCTTTGGTGATATAACCTTTTGCACCGGCTTTGAGTAAGAGTGATGGATAGGGTTCTTCGGCAAGACCACTCACGGCAATGACTTTGGTTTCAGGCGCGGTCTGTAACAAACGACGTGTGGTTTCTACACCACCAATGCCTGGCATATTCACATCTAGTAACACAACTTGAGGATGCTTTTGACGTACCAAAGCAATCGCTTCTTCTCCTGACTCTGCCTGTCCGATGACTTCAACATCAGGGTGATCTTCCAACATACGACAAATTCCTGTGCGTACGAGTTCATGATCATCAACAACGAGAACAGTGATCAAGAAGACCTCCTTTTTTCAAAAAACTGGTTTTTTGTTACATAAAGCAAAATTAGCTTGCAATGAAACGACAAAATTAGCAATCCTATTCTTCGTTTTTAGCGAATAGTTGTACACAATTGTGTCTATAAAAGCTTTACCCGATTTGTTCAAATGTAAGGCATAATGGTATTAAGCGCAAATGTGCAGCGTCCTGAGTTGAGTATTGTGTCGTGAAAAATTCTAAAAAATCTATCATGCATGTTTTAAGCATGTCTATCTTGTGGGCTTTGAGCTCAACAAGTTTTGCAGAACTGGTTGTGAATAACAATCCAGCTTCTTCGCGTGTGAGTGGTTCAGCTTCAATGAATTGGTCTGCAAGTGATGCAAGCCAGTTGATGGAAGATGATGAACCATTGGAAATTGGTCCACAAGGTTCAACCTCTGTTACCACTACATTGCGTAATGGTAGTTCGGCAACGATTAGCTCTTCTACTGCACAGCAATCAACGTCGCAGATTCGAGATACTTTTGGTTACAGTAGTCAGCCTTCTGTCAATGCACGCGCTGCTTTGGTGATGGACGCACAGACAGGCGAAGTGTTGTACAGTAAAAATAGTAATATGTCGGTGCCAATCGCATCTATTACTAAATTAATGACGGCTGTGGTTACTGCGGACGCTCGTTTGAACATGTCGGAAGAAATCACTTTACAGTCGATTGATTTTGCAGGTGCTGGCGGTAAGAACTCAAGTTCGACCTTACGCGCTGGTGATACCATGAATCGCGCAGAAGCACTTTTATTTGCATTGATGAAGTCTGAAAATCCAGCTGCAGCTGCTTTAGCACGTACCTACCCAGGTGGTCGTTCAGCCTTTATTGCTGCGATGAATGCAAAAGCGAGGCAATTGGGCATGACTGCGACACGTTATGCTGAATCAACTGGCTTAGACCCACACAATGTGTCTTCAGCGCGTGATTTGGGTATTCTGGTCAGTACGGCTTCACAATATGGCTTGATTCGTCAATTTTCAACTACACCAACCTATGACTTCAATTTAGGTTACCGTGTGCTGAAATCTAATAATACTAATGCATTAGTGCGCAATGGCGGCTGGAATATTAACTTGTCAAAAACAGGTTATATCAATGAGGCAGGTCGTTGTGTGGTGATGCATACCACTGTGAATTCACGCCCAGCAGTTGTGGTGTTATTAGGCGCGCCAAGTTCGCAAGCGCGTAACAGCGATGCAACTAATCTATTAAGCTGGTTAAGCACTTTACCAAAACGCGTTTAGTTCTTTTAAGTCAAAAACTCCTCTTTATGAGGAGTTTTTTTATGCCTGAATAATGCGACATAACTTGTCTTATTTCAATAAATTATGTTCGTTTTTTGAGCCGGAATCGGCTAATGTGTGCATACAACAAAAAAATGATGACATACCGTTATGAATGCGATGCAACACGCACGGATTTCTACAAAACGCTGGGGTGGGGAACCCGAAGACTACTATGAACTACATGCGTTTATAGACAGTACCAAAAACCTATGTAGTGATGCACGACACCGAATTTTGCATACCTTGTGGGGCGTAAATTCTGTTGTGATTCCTGTGTTTGGGCATAGCCTTCAAAATAGTGCAGGCAAATCGATTGATATTAAAGATTTGTGTGAACGTGATCATTTATTGGTGGATTATCAACAACGTTTTATTCCGACACTCAATGATTTTGTAAATGCGATAGACGCAAGACAATTGCCTAAGAACTTTGAACAGCAATTAGAACAATTACATCATGATTATGTGCAGGACAAAACACTTTCACAATTAATGTTATCGCCTTTAGCGCTAACAGGAAAATTACATTCGCTTTTGCTCACTCATAATAGTTGGTTTATCTACGATATTTTGCCAAGGATTGGGCAGCAGCCGAAACTGGGTAATATTGTGTATAGCCCCGCTGATTTTTTTAATGCCATGCATTTTGAATTATGGATGGATAATGGCATGGCAATTCCTGCAAGTGCTCAAGCATTACATCAAATAAAACAAACAACTCAATGATAAATGAATTAAGGGGAACACCATGACGACTTACGTAATTCGTGCCAAATACTTTGGGTATAACGATGAAGTCTTTTATGTGGCAGGCAATCGTATTGCCAATGTTTTTGAGGATAAATCCCAAGCCGAAGCTGCATATAAAAAGCTTGAAATTGATGGGGCGAGAGATTTTGCCCTGTATGAAGTGGAATCCCTGTTTGATGCAGATGAAGTATTGCTAAAACAACTGGATGATTTTGTGTTTTCACGTTGTGGTGAGCATGTCTGTGAAGATGGGGATATTTCAGATGATGTATTACCTGAAAGCTTAAGCGATGAAGATACCTTTGAATTTATTCAATTGGCAGGAATGCAAAAATTTCAACTGGTACAGTTTGAACATGAGGCTCGATTTTATGCGCTTTGGTCAGTCAAAAAACAGAAATGGGTGGAAGAGCATGATGAGTTTTTTGCCAGTTTGGCTTATGCAGATCAACCTGAGCAATTAAAAACCAATGTTGGAACTATTTTTGCAGATTATGACTATGGTGATATTCAGCTTAAAGGCTCACTTGATGAGTTGTCTGATCAACCTGTGCTCTTACAGGCAATGATCACAACGCAATCGGGTTTGAAATACGACCAGAAAAGCCAAATTTTAACGATTATGCAGGGTTGGGAAGAAGAAGCTTTATATGCGGTTAATCCCTTACTCAAACAACCATTATTTGAAATCAAAGAAATTGAGCTTGAAGAAATTCAGAGGATTGAAAAAGAATTAGCTGCACAATATAGCTATGATGATTACGAATAACTTTTTCTTTCTATGATTACGAATAAAAAAACCAGTTGCAGGCAACTGGTTTTTTTGAAGAGTTTATACTTACATATTTGAAAGAATAGAATCTTTCACTTGATCCATGGTCGCGTCAATCGACAACATCACGGCATCAGCACATTGCTTGATTGCAGTGTCAGGATCTTTTAAGCCATTGCCTGTAACAGTACATACAATCACAGAACCTTCAGCAATTTTACCTGCTTTAAGATCACGGATCGCACCACCAATAGATGCTGCTGACGCAGGTTCAACAAAGACACCTTCATACATTGAAAGCAAACGTTGCGCTTCTAGAATTTCAGCATCAGTCAGTTCATCAAACCAACCTTTAGAATCACGTACCACTGCTTTAGCATGATTCCAACTTTGTGGATTACCGATACGAATTGCTGTTGCAACAGTTTCTGGGTTCTCTACTGGCGCACCACGTAGGAATGGAGCAGCACCAGAGGCTTGATAACCGACCATTGTTGGTAAGCCTTCTGGTTTAGGACCAGTGAATTGATCTGTTGCAGCATCGTAAATCACTTGCTCAAACTGATCTGCAGGTTGGTTTGCAACCGCTTCGGTATAACCCATCCAGTGTGCTGTGATGTTACCAGCATTACCGACTGGTAGGCAGTGATAATCAGGTGCACGACCCAATGCTTCTACGATTTCATAAGCAATGGTTTTTTGACCTTGTAAACGGTATGGGTTGATTGAGTTTACAATCGTTACAGGTGCTTGATCTGCAACTTCTTTAACCAAACGCATGCCGTCATCGAAGTTACCACGGATTTGCATTGTGATTGCGCCGTACATCATTGCCTGTGCCATTTTACCCATGGCAATTTTGCCTTCTGGGATTAATACGAACGCTTTGATGCCTGCACGTGCTGCATACGCTGCTGCCGCTGCAGAAGTATTACCTGTAGATGCACAGATAATTGCTTTAGAGCCTTCTTCAACTGCTTTGGTCACCGCCATGGTCATACCACGGTCTTTAAATGAACCTGTTGGGTTCAGACCTTCGTATTTCACATAGATTTCGACTTTTTTGCCAATAATACGTGGAATGTTCTCTAGTTTAATCAGTGGGGTATTCCCTTCACCTAAAGAAATTGCGCGTGTAGTTGCAGACACAGGTAAACGGTCACGATAACGATCTACAAGACCAGTATAACGATTGGCATTCGACATGATGGTGTTCCAATATGAGGTAGAGCGGGGTGAGGGAAGTCATTTTCCCTCAACCTGATTAACTATCGAGCGATTCTAAACGAATTCTTACGATTTCGCCACGAATTGCAGGTAATGCTTGAATTTGTGCTAGTGCTCCATCCATTTTTGATTCAACGATCGGATCTGTTAAAATCACGATAGGAATCAAGTCTTTTAAGCGTGATTGCTGCATGATGGCATCAATACTAATGCCTGCACGGCTTAGAATCGTAGTGACATCAGCGAGTACGCCTGTTTGGTCTTCAGCATTGAGACGGATGTAGTAACCAGTGGTCATTTCTTCACGGCTCAAGATTGGCACGTTAGTCAATGCTTCAAAAGCAAGCTGAGGAATTGTTCCTGCGCCATCTTCGGTATATGAAATATCACGAACGATATCAATCACGTCAGCAACCACAGCAGAAGCGGTTGGACCTGCGCCTGCGCCAGCACCGTAATATAAAGTAGGACCAACTGCATTGGCCTGTACCAAGACTGCATTTTTAACGCCATTGACGTTAGCAATCAATTCTTCAGCAGGAATTAAAGTTGGATGTACACGTAACTCAATGCCTTTATCTGCGCGACGTGCGATACCTAAGTGCTTGATACGGAAACCAAGTTCTTCTGCATATTTCACATCTTGAGCAGTGATTTTGCTGATGCCTTCGGTATAGACCTTATTAAATTGCAATGGAATACCAAAAGCACATGACGCCAAAATTGTCAGCTTATGTGCAGCATCAATGCCTTCAACATCAAAGGTTGGATCAGCTTCAGCATAACCGAGTTCTTGCGCTTCTTTTAAAACGTCTTCAAAGGCACGGCCTTTTTCACGCATTTCAGTCAGAATGAAGTTACCTGTACCATTAATGATGCCTGCAAGCCATTCAATATGGTTAGCAGCAAGACCTTCACGGATCACTTTAATGATTGGGATACCACCTGCAACAGCTGCTTCATAGGCAATCTGAACAGCATTGTCTTCTGCTGCTTTAAACAGTTCATTACCATGCTCAGCCAGTAAAGCTTTGTTTGCAGTCACAACCTGTTTGCCATGCTTAATGGCTTCCATGATGACTTCATAAGCAGGATGAATACCACCCATAACTTCGACCACCATGTCAACATCTGGTTGACGTACGATCTCCATCAAGTCATCGCTTTGTTTAATGCCTTCGAGTTGTAAATCTGGACGTGGACGGCGTGTGCCTACGTGTGTAATTTGAATTTCTCGACCGGTACGGCGTTTAATTTCCGCAGCATTTTCTTGTAGTAATTTAAGGGCTCCACCACCTACAGTACCAAGACCGAGTATCGCCAGACGAACTGGTTTCACGTCACACTCCATTATATTCAATCATTTTAATGAAGCTTGATCATAGCTAAAAAAATGCGCAGACACTAGGGTCTGTTGTCACTTTATAAATGAATTGCGTTGAAGGCTAAAAATCCATCAGACTAGGCATGAAACGTAGGGAATGGCATCCCCTTGCCAAGTTTCATAACGACGTATGAGGGAATTTTAGCCACAACCCTGAGCAAGAGCAAAGCATTGCTTTGATCGCAGCGCAAGGCGAAGCTCAAGGGCAGGGGGATTTTTGGCGCTTCTGCGTTATCTTGCGCAACTTTAGCCGTTGCTCATCATTTAGAATGACTAAATTTCACAATCCATGCCTTGTATCGCCTAAAAATCTCCTCTGCCGCAATCATAGATAAAGTGGTAACAGACCCTATTCCGATCATCTTTAATCTGTCGCCCGAGTCTTTGTTATTTTGAAAGGGATTTTTAGCTTATTTGTTTAAGCGTTGAACAATTTCTTCAGGGGTCATGTAACCACCTAAATATTCACCTTCGACGTTATAAATCGCTGGTGTACCATTTACACCCATATTTAAACCCAATTGATATTGGTCACGTACTGGGTTCTTACATTCTGCTGCAGTCACAGGTTGGCCTTGAGTTGCTTGCTCAAATGCAGCTTTACGATCTTGGCTACACCAGATAGCCTGCATCGTTGGCATGAATTGTTCGCCACGTGGCCAAGCGATATAACGCACTTCAATCCCTTTGGCATTAATCTCTGCTAAGTGTTCATGCAGTTTATGGCAATAAGGGCAGCTTGAATCTGTGAAGACGTAAATGACATGCTTCGCCTTACCACCTTGCGCTGGATAAACAATGAGGTCTTCAGTTTTGAGTGAAGCTAGATGTTTTTTATTTTCGGTTGCTTGTAGAGCATCACTAACATTGTGCAGCTGCTTATCACCTAAACGCACCACATCACCTTGAATGATGTATTGACCATCAGCAGTGGCATAGACTGAACCCATCCCTTCAAGGCTAACCCAGTAAAGGTTTGGAACTTCAGTTTTTTTGATTACTAGAATTTTGGCATTGATGTTTGCTGTTTTAAAATGCTTTTCTAATGTTGAAACCAAGCGTTGTTGCGTATTGCGTTCATTTAATGTCGATGCTTCACCTGTCGCAGGTGCACTTGCTGTGAGTGCATCTTGTTTTTGTGCTGAATTTTCTTTTGAGCAAGCACTTACCAATAATGTTGATGCTAATGTACAAGCAATTACAAGCTGAGACCGAGTAAACAACATAGAGAACCTTTTTGTACGAATTCATTTGTATAAGGGGCTTAGCATAACAAAAAAAATGACTCACTTCGTTAAATCTTGCATAGGCTCTGTGAACGGAATCAAGTTTTAGCTGAATCCTAGATAAAAGGTGGTTTTAGCCTCTTGGATGGTATTTGCCATGTAATTCCTGCATCCGCTGCTGAGCCACATGGGTATAAATTTGCGTGGTAGATAGGTCACTATGCCCAAGCAGCATTTGTACCACACGTAAATCTGCACCGTGATTGAGTAAATGGGTGGCGAAAGCATGACGCAATGTATGGGGGGACAGCTCTGCTTGAATATTGGCCTGTAAGGCATAACGCTTAATTGCATACCAAAAATTCTGGCGACTCATAATACCGCCATGTTGGGTGAGAAACAGATAATCGGTACTGCTCTTATACAATTGGGGGCGTGATTCAACTAAATATTTTTCAATCCAATCACAGGCAAATTGTCCGAGTGGAACAAGACGTTCTTTATTGCCTTTGCCCGTAACACGGAGAAAACCCTGTTTTAAATTAATCAGCTCAAGTTTTAAGTTGAGTAATTCTGAAACACGTAGACCGCAGGCATACAGCACTTCGAACATCGCACGATCGCGTAGGCCTAAAGCAGTGTTAATGTCAGGTGCATTGATCAAAGCCTCGACATCTTGTTCAGATAAGTCCTTGGGCAAGGCACGACCAATTTTAGGGGAATGGTGAGTGGCAACAGGATTATCATCACGGAGCTTTTGCTCTCTTAAGAATTTATAAAACTGTCTGAGTGCGGATAAGCAACGGGCAATCGAACGAGGGCTTTTCCCTGCTTTGGTAAGGGCGATGAGAACGTCAGCAATGTCATCACTGGACCATTCTGGCAATGCTGAACTTTGATGTAATTCACTACATTGAATCAGATCGGATAAATAAGCATTGCGTGTATGCGGACTGACTGTTTGTGCGACGAGATAATCTCGAAAACCTTGCAAAAAACCGAGCTGGGTTGGAATCGTAATCGCAGCGGGAATACGTGGCTTTTTATTTAACATAAAGACTTAAGCTATTTATAAACGAGGGGTAAGTATTTGGGGGCGAGTGATGCCTTCATTTATTCTTGATTCAATTGCACTGTAAAAGAAAAATGAATTGTTGTCGATCTGTCACAGAAGCAAATGCCACTGAGATTGGTTTTGGTAATTATTCTCATTTGCTTGTATACTAGAAAAAAAGGGTGAAGGGTTAGAGACGGTGCGATTGTCAGCATTAAAAGTCAAGCAAACAGCGATGATTACGAAAGTAAATCGCTTGGTCGATGAGACGGAACAGCCAGATTTAGTTGCAGTTCGTTTAGAAAGTTTAGGCTTTGTGCCAGGTACACAAGTACAGGTGATTACCAAAGGTATCTTTGGTGGAGATCCGATTCTAATCCAGCTCGGTTTTACGCGTTTTGCGTTACGAAAAGCTGAAGCGGATAAAATTGAAATTCAACTTGAAGGAGCACCTGCATGAGTGATGCGTTACGTGTTGCCCTTGTGGGAAATCCAAACTGCGGTAAGACATCTTTATTTAACCATTTGACAGGTACACGCCAAAAAGTTGCGAACTATGCGGGTGTAACGGTTGAACGTAAGGTTGGACATTTTCAGCTTCCTTCTGGGAAAGCAGTACGTGTCTTGGATTTGCCAGGAACCTATAGTTTACAAGCAACCAGTCCAGACGAGGAAATTACCCGTGATGTTTGCCAAGGCAAAATTGCGGAAGAAGGGCAACAAGATGCTTTTCTGTGTGTGGTGGATGCAACCAACTTAAAACTACACCTTGGTTTGGTGTTGGAAATTATTGAGTTGGGTCGTCCGATCCTTGTCGTTTTGAACATGATGGATGAAGCACGTCGTCGTGGTATTCAGATCAATACTCAAAAGCTTTCTGAGCGTTTGGGTGTGCCTGTTGTTGAAACGGTAGCGGTACGTAATTCAGGTATTGAGAATCTGTTACACGCATTGGATCAGGAAAAATATACGGTTCCACAAACAGAGCTGAGCGGCTTAAAGGGGGACCATCATCAGAAAATTGAAGTGATTTTCAAAGATGTGGTCAACTTTGTCGATCAAGAAGATAAACGTACCGATTTCCTCGACAAAATCTTCTTACACCCAGTCCTCGGTTTGCTTAGCCTTGCGATTATGATGTTTATCGTATTCCAAGCCGTGTTTGCTTGGGCTGCGCCGTTTATGGATGGGATTGAAACCTTCTTTGCATGGTTTGGTGAGAAGCTCGGAGAGTATATCTCGCAACCTTTACTGCATAGTTTGGTTGTTGATGGGATTATTGCAGGTGCGGGTAGTGTGGTTGTGTTCTTGCCACAAATTTTGATTTTATTCTTCTTTATTTTGGTTTTAGAAGAATCAGGTTATTTACCACGTGCAGCTTTCTTGCTTGATAAATTGATGTTTAAAGCAGGTTTAAGTGGTCGAGCGTTTATTCCATTACTTTCAAGCTTTGCCTGTGCCGTACCAGGAATTATGGCAACACGTAGTATCAGTGACCCACGAGATCGTTTTACCACGATCATGGTTGCGCCATTGATGACCTGTTCTGCACGGTTACCTGTTTATGCCTTATTGATTGCTGCCTTTATTCCAAGTCAAACGGTCTGGGGCATTTTTAACCTACAAGGTTTGGTTTTATTTGGCTTGTACATGTCTGGTATTGTCAGCGCACTCTGTGTAGCGATCGTGATGAAATTTTTGCAAAAAGATAAATCACAACATGCACTTTTGCTTGAGCTACCAAGTTACCGTATTCCTGATCTGAGAAGCGTTGGAATTGGCTTATTAGATCGCGGTAAAATCTTCTTAAAACGTGTTGGTGGCATTATCTTTGCCCTGTCGATTTTGCTTTGGTTCTTATGTACGTTCCCACAAGCGCCAGAAGGGGCAACCTTACCGGATATTGATTACAGTTTTGCTGGGATGTTAGGACACTTGCTGCAACCAATTTTTGCACCTGTTGGTTTTAATTGGCAGATTGTGGTTGCGCTTATTCCTGCAATGGCAGCGCGTGAAGTTGTAGTTGCGGCTTTGGGTACGGTCTATGCTTTATCTGGTGCTGATGATGATGCAATTTCTCAGGGGCTTTCTCATTTAATTAGTGCAGATGGTACCGGTTGGTCATTGGCAACAGGTTTATCATTGTTGGTGTGGTTCATCTATGCACCGCATTGTTTAGCAACCTTGGCAACAGTACGCCGTGAGACAGGTTCATGGAAACATGTTGCTGCGATGACTGCTTATTTATTTGGTTTGGCATATTTAATGTCTTTCTTGACCTACCAAATTGCATCAAGCATTTGGGGCTAAGAAATCCCACCTCGCCATCCTTTAACAAGGGTGGCAATTATTGGAGAGACGCTTATGTTTGAGTACTTGATTGTTGCTGTATTGGTGCTGTGGAGTGCTGTTGTCGTCTTTAAGAAGGTGTTCCCTCAAACAGCAAGTTCAGCATTTCTGAGTCTGTCAAATCTTTGTCAGCGTTTAGGTTGGCAACGCTTGGCAGTATGGTTAAAGCCTAAAATGGCTGTCGGTTGCGGTGGTGGCTGTGGTTGTTCTACCGATGAAGCGGAGAACAAAAAAGCAGAACCTATTCAAACGGTCAAATGGCGTTAAAAAACAAAATTGCCCATCTTAAGATGGGCAATTTTTTGGAAAAGAAAAAAATGAATCTAACGGATACGATTGAGAAGACATCATTAAGCTTGAAGCACAAATTGATTTTATTGGGCTTTATACTGGTGATGACACTGCTTTATCTTTCTGCTTTGTCTAAAGGTTTAAATATTTATAAAGAAACCCTCTCTTGGCTTATCTCATGTTTAATCTTGATGTATCTGTGGCTGAGACCAGAACTGATTGAACTTAAGATCAAGCAATATGCTTTTAAGTCTGTAGATTGGCTAGGTGCTGTGATCTTGGTTTTATTGGGGATTAGCTTTTTTATACCTGCCTAAGCTTTTACGCACTGACACAAAAAAGATTGAATAAAACTAAAACTGAAAAAGCATTTAAAACAGTAAAGTGCTAACATTTTTGCCATTCTGTAATCTGCAAAAAATGGGGCGAAAATGTTAATACAACGTGGTGGATTAAAAGTTGTGGCTGGCTTGGGTATTTCCGGTGTGTCAGCAGTCAACTTTCTACATGAACAGGGCTACCAAGTTGCAGTAACAGACTCACGAGCAACCCCACCTGGACATGATCAGATTCCAGCAGGTGTGCGTACCAGTTTTGGTCAACTCGATACCGAACTTTTATTACAAGCAGAAGAAATTATTCTCAGTCCAGGGCTTGCACCTCAACTTCCAGAAATTCAACAGGCCGTTGAAAAAGGTATTCCTGTGGTTGGTGATATTCAATTATTACGCCGTGCGACTGAGGTGCCAATTATTGCGATTACAGGATCAAATGCAAAAAGTACCGTGACCACATTAATCGGCTTGATGGCACAAGAGGCTGGCAAAAATGTGGCTGTCGGTGGCAATTTAGGTCGTCCTGCATTAGATTTATTAAAAGATAAACCTGATCTGATTATTCTAGAATTATCGAGCTTTCAGCTTGAAACCACATCACATTTAAATGCAGAAGTTGCTGTGGTGTTGAATATGAGTGAAGATCACTTAGATCGTCATGGTGATATGCTGGGTTATCACAAAGCCAAACATCGTATTTTTCAGGGTGTGAAAAAAGTCGTATATAACCGTGATGACAATCTAAGCCGTCCATTGGTTCCAGATGTTACCCCAATGCAAAGTTTTGGTCTGAATGCGCCTGATTTAAATCAATATGGTGTGTTGCGTGATGCCGATGGCAGCATGTGGTTAGCACGTGGCAGAGAGCGTTTACTGAGAACCTCTGAGATGTATATTCAAGGCATGCATAACGTCGCTAATGCATTGGCATGTTTGGCTTTGGGCGAAGCTATTGGTTTACCTACGGATTCGATGTTTGAAACGCTTAAGCATTTTAAAGGCTTGGAACATCGTTGTGAGTATGTCGAAACGATTGATGGTGTACGCTATTACAATGATTCTAAAGGAACCAATGTTGGTGCGACGCTCGCTGCAATTGATGGCCTTGGTGCTGCAATTGAAGTGAATAAAGGTAAGTTAGCCTTAATCTTAGGTGGGCAAGGCAAGGGGCAGGATTTCAAGCCGCTCCGTGATGCAATTCAAAAATATGTGAAATCAGTGATTCTCATTGGTGAAGATGCTGCGGTGATTGAACAGGCGATTCAAGGTACAACAGTTATTCAGCATGCAAACAGCCTAAAAGAAGCGGTCGAACTGGCTCAAAAAGCCACACAAGCGGAAGATGTTGTTTTACTTTCGCCAGCCTGTGCAAGCTTTGATATGTTTAAAAGCTACAATGATCGCGGGCATCAATTCGTGGCATGTGTAAATGCCTTGAACGAAAAGAAGAACTAGGAACAAGACTATGGCTGATTTAGCCCAAAATACGGTGCAAAAGATTTCGCAATTGCTGAATCGTTTACCCAAGCTTCCAGCAGAAATGACGGCACGAAATATCTTAATTTTTTGTGTGATTTCGTTGCTATGTTTTGGTTCAATCATGGTTGCATCGGCGTCAATGCCGTATGCGGAATACATCCATGAGAGTCCTTTTTACTTTTTGATTCGTCATGGTATTTCGATTGTGGTTGCTGCAGTGGTGGCATTTTTAACCTATCGGGTTTCATTGAATCTCTGGTTTAAAAATGCCTTCCCTTTATGGCTCATTACCATTGTATTGTTATTGGCGGTCTTGGTGGTCGGTTCCGAAGTCAATGGTGCGCATCGCTGGATTAAAGTGGGTGGTTTCACCTTGCAGCCAACGGAGATTGCCAAAATTGTCATGGCGATTTTCACTGCGGATTATGTGGTACGCCGTGCTAAAGAAGTCAGAACACATTGGAAAGGTTTACTACGTTTAAGTGGTGTCATGGCTTTAACGGTTGGTTTTATTGTTGCTGAGCCTGACTTGGGTGCAACAGTCGTTATCGTATTAATGATGGTTGGCGTATTCTTTCTGGCAGGGGCGCCAGCAACGCAGTTCTTGATTATGCTGGGTGCGATCTTTGCGGGTGTCAGTGCATTGATTATTTTCGAACCATTCCGTTTCCAGCGTTTGATTTCGTTTACTAACCCTTGGGCAGATCCATTGGGCGTCGGTTATCAGCTCTCCAATGCCTTGATGGCTTTTGGTCGTGGTGAGTGGTTTGGTACGGGTTTGGGGCACAGTGTACAGAAGCTTTCATATTTACCTGAAGCACATACGGACTTTATGTTGGCTGTTTTGGGTGAAGAATTTGGCTTCTTTGGCGTGTCTATCGTGATGATGCTGTCGTTTACTATGCTGGCGTGCTGTATTCGCATTGGTCATCGTGCTTTGCAACATAATTACTTGCGTGCAGGCTATTTAGCTTACGGAATTAGCATTATTTTTCTTATGCAGATTCTGGTCAATGCAGGTATGAATATGGGTTTAATGCCAACCAAAGGTTTGACCTTACCTTTCATTAGTTACGGTGGTACTTCCTTGATGATGTGTGCGGCGATGATTAGTTTGATCTTAAAAATTGATGCATCGACACAAGAGTTGAATCCATTGAAAGAAGAATCGAATTTCTAACTACATTTAAATTAACAGCCCTGACAATGTTCAGGGCTTTTTTATGATTTATTGAAAAGTTCCAGCTAAATGGATGCCGAGAGGGATCGAGTTTACATCCCATTGTTGCACCGCTTGTTGCAGCATGATGCGCGGTTGATCCAGTTCAACCTTGGATTGTCCTAAAGCCAAAATGGCTTGTTGTAGTAGTTCAGGTGCTTTGTTGATATCTAAGGCCTGTGCCAAATTTTGCTTAGACAGTTTTTGTCCTTGATCGTTCATGGCAAGTGGTAAATGCATATAGCTTAAACTTGGATAATCAAGCAAACAGCCCAACCAGATTTGTCGAGCAGTGTTATCGAGTAAATCCGCACCGCGTACTACATGCGTGATACCTTGTAGATAATCATCTACCACCACCGCTAATTGGTAGCTGATAATGCCGTCACGACGTTTTAAGACAAAATCACCGAGATCCTGTTGTAAGTTAGAACATTGTTGGCCTTGTAAACGGTCTTGAAAACAAATCAGTTGATCTGCGACTTTTAGACGAATCGCCTGATTGGCAAAATCGAGATTGAGATTGCGGCAAGTTCCGATATAGATATGATTTGAACCCAACATCTTGCGCGTACATTGGCAAGCGTAAATGTCTTGTGATTGCTTGAGTTGTTCAAGCACTTGCTCATAAATATCGAAACGGTCTTTTTGGAAAATAATCTCCGCATCGGGTTCAAATTGAAAGGCATCAATGCAAGAGAGAATGTGTGCTTCGCTATTGGGATAAATGCGAGGGATGTCGGTATCTTCAATCCGAACCAGCCATTGGCCGTGATTGGCTTTGGCATCGCAATAACTGGCAACTGCGGTGAGCAGGGAGCCAAAATGCAATGGGCCGGTTGGCGATGGGGCGAATCGTCCGATATAAGACATAAAGATTGAATGGTCGTGTGTTTTAATCCTCCCCCAGACCCCTCCTTTATAAAGGAGGGGAGTACTCCTCCCTTTGTAAAGGGAGGTTGGGAGGGATTATTAACCGTTGTTTTGCTTTTCTTTGATTTCAGCCAAAGTTTTGCAATCGATACAGAGTGTCGCAGTTGGACGAGCTTCTAAACGACGTAAACCGATTTCGATACCACAAGTTTCACAGAAACCATAGTCTTCGTTTTGAATTGCTTCGATCGATTGTTCGATTTTGCGAATGAGTTTGCGTTCACGATCACGTGTGCGTAATTCAATTGCAAATTCTTCTTCTTGCGTTGCTCGGTCGTTGACGTCAGGAAGCGCACTTGATTCGTCTTGCATCGTATTTAAAGTACGATCAACTTCAGACATTAATTCCGCTTTCCATGCATTTAAAATTTGGCGGAAATGCTCAAGTTGTCCTTCAGACATATATTCTTCATTTTTCTTTGGCTGATAAGGCGCAATTCCAAATAAGCTCGCAGTCGTACCACCTTCTGAAGCTTTAGGTTTGGTTTTACGTGTACGTTTCACAGCCAATTTTTGATCGTCGATCACGTCTGTTTGTTCGTCCAAGACTTGATTTTGGTTGTCATTCGCCATATAGGGCATTCCTCATCTTACACGTACTATCTATACGCAAAAAATATGGTGATATGCAAGTGTTTTTATAGAAACCTAAGATGGTTTTTTCCATCAAGGGTCGACATCATATAGAGTTTTTGGACAAGATGGTAGTCATTCCCGTCCAGATTTTGTGAGAAATCGACAATGTAATTTGTAATCAAAAGTTTAGTCATAGCCTAAAACTTCCGAACTGTTCATTCGCTGTGAAGTCGGAAGGCGATAGACCTGAGTTTCAAGTTCACCATTGGCTTTTAGGCGAATAAAACGGTAGCCAGGGTGTTCTTCATCCAAGGCAAATTTATCACTTTTGGGCTTGAACTGAATACAAGTGGATGGGGTCGATAAAAACTCAACACCTTGCCAAGTATTGATTGAGTCTTGATGCACATGACCACATACGATTGCTTTGACATTCGTAAAAGGTTGAATCGTTTCCAGCAAGTCGGATGAATTCTTGAGTTTATGCTGATCAATCCACGCAGATTGCATGGCAAATGGATGGTGATGACAAGCAATAATCACATGACGATCATGGTGTTGTGTCAGCAACTGGGTAAGCTGTTGTAATTGTACTTCAGCAATTTTTCCATCAATTCGCTTTGGCTGTGCACTATTGAGCAGGATAATGCACCATTGACCTAACACAATTATCGTAGGTTGGGTCTGATCCGCCTCATGAAATGGAAAATGTGTTACATCGTCATGATTTCCTGGGGTTTGAAAAAAAGGGATTCCCAAGCTTTGCATGTGCTGTACATAGCGTTTATACGTCAAAGGTGTTGGCGATTGAGCTAAGTCACCTGTATGTACAATAAGGTCAATATGAGGATGTTGCTGGCGCATCAAGTCGATTACAGCATGAAAACTTTGTTCGGGTTGCATCCCGACAAACTCTAAATGTGGATACTCTAATAAATGTGTATCAGTAATCTGTATCATCACAAAATCTTGTTGCGATAATGATGAGACTTGGAAAGTCACCGTCTTTAGCCCCTTCAGATTTTTATCTTTGTTGTATGTGTTGAGACAACCACTGTAATGCCATGATTACAGGTGCATTTCTCAACCGCCCGTTAATTAACAATGCTTCTAATTCGGAATAGGCAAATAGATGAAGCTGAATATTTTCACCTTCATCTGGCATCCCAAAAACGCCCCCGTCCTTTGGTAAATCAACTTCTGCAACATATAAGTGAAAAAATTCAGAACATGCACCAGCAGAAGGGTAGAAGCTAAATAAATGTTTTAATTCAGTGATCTCACAGCCAGACTCTTCTAAGCTTTCACGGCGAATACAACTGTCTGGAGATTCATCTCCATCGAGTACTCCTGCAATAACTTCAAGCTGCCATGGCGAAACTGGATCATTCAATGCACCGACACGAAATTGTTCAATCAATGCAAATCGTTGTTGTTGGTCATTATAAAGTAAAACGCCAGCAGCTTCTGGACGATGAACCAATTCACGCTGAATTAAAGGTGAGTAATCTTCTCGATGAAATAATCGATGTTTTAAGCTCACTTTCTCAACTTGAATGAACCCTCGAAATAAAGGCTCTCGAGATTCTATCGTAACGTCGGTTGCTGAATAGCTGGCGTGGTCAAGAATAGTCATCTTCAATCAGGATGAGATTGTACATATCTCATCCTAACCGAGAATGATTCGCAGGAAAATCTTTTTTTAGTCGATTTACACCTTGTGGTACAATTTTTGACCATGTTCCTGATAAGCGGTTTTCATGGCATTGAGACCTGCTTCAACTTCTTTTTCAGCATCATTTGACTGCTTGGCATTGTGCTGGTTTTGCGCATAATCTCGCACATTCTGGGTGATTTTCATCGAACAGAATTTTGGACCGCACATTGAACAGAAATGCGCTGATTTATGCGCTTCTTTTGGAAGGGTTTCATCGTGCATGCTGCGTGCTGTGTCTGGGTCTAAGCTTAAATTGAATTGGTCATCCCAACGGAATTCAAAGCGTGCTTTAGATAAGGCATTGTCGCGGACTTGTGCACCTGGATGGCCTTTGGCTAAGTCAGCTGCATGTGCTGCAATCTTGTAGGTGATGATGCCGTCTTTAACATCTTTTTTGTTTGGCAAGCCCAAATGCTCTTTCGGAGTAACGTAGCAAAGCATCGCTGTGCCATACCAGCCGATCATCGCAGCACCAATCGCAGAGGTGATATGATCATAACCCGGTGCGATATCCGTGGTGAGTGGCCCAAGTGTATAGAACGGTGCTTCTTTACAGACTTCGAGTTGAAGATCCATATTTTCTTTAATCATATGCATTGGCACGTGACCTGGGCCTTCGATCATGACTTGTACATCATGTTCCCAAGCACGATGGGTCAACTCACCCAGTGTTTTAAGTTCGCTAAATTGCGCTTCATCGTTGGCATCCTGTACGCAACCCGGGCGTAGACCATCACCTAAGCTAAATGACACGTCATAGGCCTTCATGATTTCGCAGATTTCATCAAAATGCGTGTATAAGAAGTTTTCTTCATGATGAGCCAAGCACCATTGCGCCATAATTGAACCGCCGCGAGAAACAATGCCCGTGAGACGATTTGCAGTCATAGGTACATAACGTAGTAATACACCTGCGTGAATGGTGAAATAGTCAACGCCTTGTTCAGCTTGTTCAATCAAGGTGTCTTTAAAGATTTCCCATGTTAGGTCTTCAGCTACACCATCGACTTTTTCCAGTGCCTGATAGATCGGTACAGTTCCGATTGGCACAGGTGAGTTACGGATAATCCATTCACGGGTTTCATGGATGTTCTTACCTGTTGATAAGTCCATGATGGTATCGGCACCCCAACGGGTTGCCCAAGTCATTTTTGCCACTTCTTCATCAATAGATGAACCAAGTGCAGAGTTACCAATATTGGCATTAATCTTCACCAAAAAGTTACGCCCAATGATCATTGGTTCACATTCTGGGTGATTAATATTGGCTGGAATAATGGCACGACCTGCGGCAATTTCCTGACGTACAAATTCTGGGGTGATCTCTCTTAAATTTTGTGCACCAAAGTTTTGCCCTGGATGCTGACGCATATCCACATTTTCACGTTGGCGCTGGTTTTCACGAATGGCGATATATTCCATTTCAGGGGTAATAACACCTTGCTTGGCATAATGCATTTGCGTGACATTTTTGCCTGTTTGTGCGCGACGTGGGTTTTGAATGTGGGCAAAACGAATTTCAGCTGTACGAATATCTTTTAAACGTGCTTGACCAAACTCAGAACTAAGACCAGAAAGTACATCGGTATCTTGGCGTTCTTCAATCCATGTTTGACGCACTAAAGGTAAGCCTTTGTTCAGGTCGATTTGTACATTTGGATCGGTATATACGCCTGAAGTGTCATACACCATGACGGGTGGATTGTGTTCACCACCTAAGCCAGTTGGCGTTTCGGTTAAGCTAATTTCGCGGAAGGGAACTTGGATATCAGGGCGAGAACCTTCAACATAGACTTTTCGAGATGCAGGTAATATTCGGGTTAAATCTTTTGCAGCTTGCTCATGTTGAGCAGAAATATCAGCAGGGGAAAGATTCGTTAATTGGTTCATGGCATGATCCTTATGTATGGCATTAACGAATCAAGCACGACCAAAAACCATGGCGGATTTATCTCTATGATAAATAGAAGCTAAGTTTTTTGCTGGGCTTGATTCCTACGCAGGTGTTAACCTGATCAGGTTCAACGGTACTTATCTTTAAATTGAGTAATTAAGATAATCTCAGCAGTTTGTTAACTGCGCTCCGTCAAGCTAGGCATTTAGACTAACAGATTTTTAAATTTTTGTTGTAGCAATTCACACCAATCAACAATGGGCAAATCCGTGCTATTGTCATAAAAGTTTCATCATTTCTATGTTTTAATCACCAATCATTTTTTCCATGTGTCTAGTGGAGGCATACTGTGAGCCCAAGCAATCCTGTGTTAAGTCATCATATTTCTTCACAATTTAATGAAGACTTGCAAGATGTGCACACCAAGTTTATGACCATGGGTGGATTAGTGGAGCAACAGGTCGCAAATGCGATTCATGCTTTATTAGACACAGATGCTAATTTAGCGATTGATGTACAGTTTAAAGATAATGCAGTGAACCAATTCGAGCGTGATATCGATGAAGGTTTGACATTGATTTTAGCTCGTCGTCATCCAGCCGCCATTGATTTACGTATGGTAATCGCTATGAGCAAAGGCAATACAGACTTAGAGCGTATTGGCGATGAAGCAGCGAAAATTGCACGTATTGCGCAAAACCTGTGTGAAGAAGGTGAGTCACCGCGTGGTTACATGGAAACCCGTCATATCGGTAACCAAGTACGTGTCATGATTCATGATGCTTTGGATGCTTTCGCACGTTTAGATGTAGAACAAGCCTTGAAAGTGGTGATGGCTGATGTCGATATTGACCGTGAATATCAATCTGCAACTCGTACCTTAATGACCTATATGATTGAAGATCCGCGTCATATTTCACGTGTCATTAATGTGATGTGGGTACTGCGATCTTTAGAGCGAATTGGTGATCACGCACGTAATATTTCAGAACAAGTCATTTATATGGCAAAGGGTACTGATGTGCGTCATACCAGTATTGAAGAAATTGAGCAGAAAGTGCACCAAAAATAATAGTAATAGTAAAATAATCACTGGCCGCTCTAACTAGAGCGGTTTTTTATTTTGAGAACGCCGCAATAAAAAAATCCCAGACTTCGGGGGAAAGTCTGGGAGAGAAATATCATGCGTTACGTGAGATATCAACGTATCTCTTTGTCCTTCTGAATATAACTATAAACAGGGTACCTTAAAGTGTCATGTAGACAACTGTGTATACTCTGTAAGGCTTTATTACTTATGTAAATATCATGTAAAAAGAGAGCTAAAAAACAGCTCTCTTTTTAACAGTGGGGTGAGACAAAACGACTTATTTTTGTTCAGTCCAACCTTCCGCTTTTTCTACACTTTCATCGTTATTAAAGAACTTCTCACGTTGCTCTTCGAGGAACTTCTTCGCATCAGGTTCAAACACATTCAAACGTTTTTCATTAATGAGCGTGGTTTGGTGTTTTAACCATTCCTGCCATGCCTGCTTTGAAACAGTTTCAAAGAATTCTTGGCCTTTGGCGCCTGGAAATGGCGCAAAGTCTAAGCCTTCAAGCTCTTGTTTATATTTGCGGCAAAATACTTGTCTAGTCATTATGGCATCCAGTGAAAGTCCCTCTTTGTAAAAGAGGGATATAGAGAGATTAATATAACTGTTCTAGGCGAGTGTGCGCACGGGCAATCGCAGCTTCAACTTGTTTTGGTGAAGTGCCACCAATATGGTCACGAGCATTCACAGAAGCTTCTAAAGTCAATGCTTTGTCAAATACATCGGCTGTGATCAAATCAGAGAACTGTTGCAGTTGTTCAAGCGTCAATTCTGATAAATCTTTTTCTTCTGCAACACCTAAAGCAACTGCTTTACCAACAATTTCATGGGCATCACGGAAAGCGACACCTTTTTTGACGAGGTAGTCTGCAAGATCGGTTGCAGTAGAGAAACCACGTAAAGCTGCTTCACGCATAATCTCGATATTTGGCACTAAGGCTGGAACCATATCGGCAAATGCCATCAATGAACCACGAACGGTATCAATTGCATCAAACAATGGTTCTTTGTCTTCTTGATTGTCTTTGTTATAAGCCAATGGTTGGCCTTTCATTAAGGTTAATAGACTAATTAAGTCACCAAAAACACGACCTGACTTACCACGTACTAGTTCAGGTACGTCTGGGTTTTTCTTCTGTGGCATGATGGATGAGCCTGTGCAGAAGCGATCTGGAATATTCACGAACTTGAATTGTGCCGAAGTCCATAAAATAAGTTCTTCAGACATACGTGATAAATGCATCATGATCAAAGACGCGGCTGCATTAAATTCAATAGCAAAGTCACGATCAGAAACTGCATCTAATGAGTTTTCTGACACAGCTTCAAAGCCAAGAAGTTCTGCGGTGTAAGCACGATCAATCGGATAGGTTGTTCCAGCTAACGCTGCTGAACCGAGTGGCATACGATTCACACGTTTACGACAGTCCTGTAGACGCTCTGTATCACGGACTAACATCTCAAACCATGCTAATAGGTGATGACCAAAGGTCACCGGTTGAGCTGTTTGTAGATGAGTGAAACCTGGCATAATCGTGTTGGTGTTTTGACTAGCTAAACCAAGTAAGCCTTTTTGTAAACGCAGTAATAAACCTAAGATGTCATCAATTTCATCACGCAAATATAAGCGGATGTCAGTTGCAACTTGGTCATTACGGCTACGGCCGGTATGTAATTTTTTACCTGTAATGCCGATACGTTGAGTTAAACGAGACTCAATATTCATGTGGACATCTTCTAAATCAATACGCCATTCAAAGTTGCCAGCTTCAATTTCAGCTTGAATAGTGCTTAAGCCTTGGATAATGTCATCACGTTCAGCTTCAGTGAGGACGCCAACTTTGGCAAGCATGGTTGCATGTGCGATTGAACCTGCAATATCTTGTTTATAAAAACGTTGGTCAAATTGCACAGATGCGGTAAATTCTGCAACAAAAGCATCAGTTGCTTCAGAGAAGCGACCACCCCACATTCCAGAGGTTTGATTTGGGCTTGCTGCAGAAGAGGATTGAGAAGATGTGGTCATGGCGGCTCAGCAAAATAAAAAAGAGTATAGCAAATCCAAACACAGTTGCCGAAACTCGACGTAAGAAGTTATCGCAAACTCGTCAGGGAAATCCAACAGGCTCCTATTTTTTTACGAAAATTGGGCAATGGCAATACTTATTAGAACTAATTGTTGCAAGTAATGTTTTGGCGATGGTGTTGGCTTTGGCTGAAGCCCGCTCATGGCATGCCTTAGAGGGCTTTCGTGTGCTGCAATATATGGTTTTTATTAATTGGGTGATTTTATCATTTGCGGCACTGGTTGATTACTTTCAAGGTTTTTTTGCCAAGTTTAGTCAGAAAGTGGCATTAATCTTCGGTTTTATTTTACTTCAATTGATTGTTTTATTGACCACCTGCGCGGTCAATGTTATTCAGTATTGGGCAGCACGTTCAGGTGCATTTAGTGAAGAGTTGCTATTTCATGGGACAAGTCTGCATCTAGGTTATGGCGTTTTACTCGGTGCATTCTGTTTGCGTTATTTATATATGCGCGAACAATGGATGAGCCAGCAATACAGTGAACTGAATGCGCGGATTCAGGCGATGCAAGCACGAATTCATCCACATTTCTTATTTAATAGTATGAATAGTGTGGTGAGTTTAATTGCGATTGATCCTGAAAAAGCTGAAAATATGTTGATTAATCTGTCGCGCTTATTTCGGGCCAGCTTTCAAGAGCTGAAATTGGTGAGTCTGGCAGAGGAAATTGACTTATGTCAGCAATATTTAAGTATAGAAAAGATGCGTTTAGGCGAGCGTTTAAATGTAGAATGGAACATACAGGCGACACCAATTGAATTAAAACGAGTGACGATTCCGTTATTAACGTTGCAACCTTTGCTTGAGAATAGTATTTTTCATGGGGTGGAAAAAATTTTGCAGCCATCAACCATTAGCGTATTGGTTGAAATATTGCAAAATCAAGTCAGTATAGTCATTACCAACCCTTATTCTCACGATACAATAAAATCGAGACAGGGAAATGGTATTGCGATAGACAATGTGAAGCAGCGCTTGAAAGCTTATTATGGGCCAACAGTGAAGTTTCAGATTTATGGGGGAGCGTCGTTATATACGACGGTGGTGAGCTACCACTATCGAGTAAAATAATAAGTCAAGTTAACCATAAAAAATATGGATGAAGTTAACGGTGACAAGGAGGAGAGGATGAGAGTTCTGATTGCTGATGATGAGCCTCTCGCTGTAGAGCGTTTGTCACGTTTAGTGACCCAGATGGGACACGAAGTCATTGCGACGGCGCATCATGGTCAGGATGTGTTAAATCATATTGAAAACGACTCACCTGATGTCGTTTTATTAGATATTCAAATGCCAGGAATGAATGGTTTGGAATGTGCTGAGCAACTCAGTCAGCTCAATCCTAGACCTGCGATTATTTTTTGTACGGCATATGATCAACATGCATTGGAAGCATTTAAATTTCAAGCACAAGGATACTTACTTAAACCTGTTGCACAACAAGATTTACAACAGGTGTTTAATCATTTAACTCACCTTACACAAGCACAAATGACTGGTTTAAAACAACAAGACGATATGTACGATACCAAAACACAACGCCATCAAATTGCTGCGAAAACATATCGCGGGGTAGAACTGATTCCATTGGAAAATGTTTATTATTTTTTAGCAGATCAGAAATATGTCACCGTTCGCCATAAAAATGGCAGTGTGCTAATTGATGAAACACTGAAAGATTTGGAATTGGAATTCGCAGATCGCTTTATCCGTATCCATCGTAATGCCTTGGTCTCATTAGACTATCTTGAAGGGCTGGAATTGGTCGCCGCAGGGCAATATCAGGTACGTCTGCGTGAACTGGAGGAGCGATTATCGGTCAGCCGTCGCCACTTGTCGAGTTTAAGAGAGTGTATGCATCAATTATAAAACCCAGCTTTTCAGCTGAATGATTGATCACTTTATGAATTTTTGCTTGCAATTTCAGGTGATCAAGTTAAGTTTGGAACAATTGCTTTGATCAATACTTAACTTGAATTTATGAAAACCTTAAAAATTGCGACTCGACAAAGCCCTCTTGCACTTTGGCAGGCGGAACATATTCGTTCTCGTTTAAATGTGCTTTATCCAGATTTAACGGTTGAATTGGTTAAGTTTGTTACCCAAGGTGACAAGATTTTAGATACACCATTAGCCAAAATTGGTGGTAAAGGTTTATTCGTAAAAGAGCTGGAAGCGGCATTGCTGGACGGTCGTGCGGATTTGGCTGTGCATTCAATGAAAGATGTGCCGATGCATTTACCTGAAGGTTTAAGCTTGGCCGTGATCTGTGAACGTGAAGATCCTCTAGATGCTTTTGTCTCAAACCAATACTCGCATTTTGATGAGCTGCCACAAGGTGCGAAAGTAGGTACATCGAGCCTACGCCGTAAGTGTCAAATTTTACAGCTCCGCCCTGATTTAGAAATTGTCGATTTACGTGGAAATGTGGGGACACGTTTATCCAAGCTGGATGATGGTTTATATGATGCGATCATCTTGGCCAGTGCTGGTTTAAAACGGTTAGGTCTCGCGGATCGAATTCGTCATTGTTTAACACCTGTTGTAAGTTTACCCGCGGTGGGGCAAGGTGCACTTGGTTTAGAGTGTCGTACGGATGATGTGGAATTATTAAAGTTGATCCAACCGTTACAGCATGAAGAAACCTCGATTTGTGTACGTGCAGAACGTGCCTTTAATGCCTATCTTGAAGGCGGTTGCCAAGTGCCGATTGCTGGTTATGCGATTTTGGCCAATGATCAATTACACATTGAAGGGCGTGTTGGCAGTGTAGATGGCAAGACCTTGTTGAAAGAGCAATTGGTTGGTGCAACAGTCGATGCTGAGCAACTGGGTGAACAGCTTGCTCAGCGATTGCTAGTGCAGGGTGCGGGTGAATTGCTTAAAGCGTTGTATTAATGCTGTTTATTAATACACGACCTGATGACCGTGCTTCTGTTTTAACTCAAGCATTGAGCGAGGCGGGTTATCAGGTTGAAGCATTACCTTTGCTTGAATTGGTTGCAGAGCCTTTTTCTGAAGCTTTGCAACAACTTTACTTAGCCTTGGCTGAGACTCAAGTAATCGTGGTGGTTAGCCCAACTGCCGTTGACATTGGAGTACGTTATTTGCAGCAAGCGGGATTGCAACTAGATCAGCTTAAACATATTCAATGGGTCGCGGTGGGACAAGCTACGGCAAAGGCTTTAGCCCAATTTAAAATAGCAAGTGTTGTTCCTGAGGTAGAAACTTCCGAGGGAATGCTGGAGCTTCCCCTCCTAAAACAGCAGATGCATTTAAACAAAATTGCATTTTGGCGTGGTTTGGGAGGGCGGCAGTTTATGATGCAGCAATTGCAGCAACAAGGTGTTGAGATTCTGAATTTTGTGCTCTATCGCCGCCAATGCCCAGAACAAAGTTTTACCAAATTTCCTGAAATTGTAAAAAAAATAATTTTAAATCAACCTGTTGCAGTGTTGATCAGTAGTGAAGCGAGTTGGAACTATTGGCAACAGCTATGTGGTCAGCGTCCATGTGAAGCAGCGTGGGTTTATTTGGTTTTAGGGTCACGTTTGGCCCAGATTCTGAGACAGGTGCGGGATCAGACTGCTCAAGGATTTAACATTATTCAGCTTGAAAATTTATCTGCATCAGAGATCATTCAACGCATGAGTGATTGGCAAGGACATGTATGAGAAAAATTGGTTATCTAATATTAGGATTGAGTTTATTGTGGTTAGCTAAACTCAGTTACGATGTTGCGCAATATTCTCAAACTGTACCCCAATTGCAACAGCAATTAGATCAAACCGAGCAGCGTTATGCTTTATTGAATGATCAGTTCGTTGCCGTACAACGCCAGTTGCAAAATACCAGCCCAGTAGAACCTACGGATAGTGTTGCCATCCCAACTACGGTGACAGGAATTGCGCCAGTTGTTTTGATTAAGCAGCAAGTGCAATTGGTGCAGTTTGCGCTGGATCAGCAACAATTTATTTATGCATTAGATCAATTGAATCAAGTCCAACAGCATGTTGTGCAATCGGCAGTCTCTCCCGCATTGCAGCATAGTCTGGTGAAATCGATTGAGCAGGATAAACAAATCATTCAGCAATATGTTTTAAGCCAAACACAACAGCAACAACAACTCGATAATTTGTTGCAGCAACTGGATCAAAAGATTCAACAAGAAATTCAGAACCCGAAACTCAGCATGGCAAACAATGAAAGCAGGTCTTGGTGGCATTGGTTTAAATTGGAAAAAGTCCAGCGCAATTCTCCAGATTTACTGAGTCGTAATATCACTTTAAAAGAAGCTCAATTACGCTTATTGCTTGCTTCTCAGGCATTACAGCAAGGTCAGTTAGTAGAATATCGAAAATCGATTTTGGAAGTCATGCAGTTATTTGCTGAATTGCCTGATCAAGCTAGTCAACAGATGAAACAGAAGTTAGAGAAAATTGTAAATTTACCGGCAGTGCCTACACCAAAACTAACCACACTGGGTTTATTGGGGTAACGCATAATGAAATATTTGCTGCTCGCTTATTTGCTTGTAAGTTTGGTGCTATTCGCACTGTTTGCTGTGTTGAGTTATGGCTATGGAAATGGCTATGTTTATATTTACTGGCGAGACTGGCAGTTTCAAAGTGGTGTTTGGGGGCTGATTGCACTTTTTATTGTGATTAGTTTACTCGCACAATCAGCATGGTTACTTGGTAAACGTTATCTTGCCCGAGAGCAGCGTAAAAAAGAGACGATTCTGCATTTTAAAGATTTACACCCTTATGAGCAGCTCGGCATTGTTTGGTTGTTGGAAGCTGCGAAAGATCAACAAGTTTTTATTGAGCGTGTTTTTACCCAATCGGGATTATTGAATAATATTATTGATGCGCAGTTTGATTATAAAAATGGTGATTATGAAACAGCATTACAGAGCTTAGAAAGCTCTGCACCGATGGCATTTGAACTGGCTGAGTTGCAACGCATTGATATTTATTTAGAGCAGCAACAGACTGAAAAAGCACTTACACATTTAGAGTTTCTTGCTCAACATCAGCTTTCGCCTTGGTTGACTGAAATTGAAACTGCTTATCAGCAACGCATCACTGCTTTGTGGGGCAAGCTTGCCTTACAAAAACCGTGGCTATTCCTACAAGCGATTCAATTTGGTTTGTTGGATGCAGAGCATCGTGATTTATGGTTGCAGCAGTTATTAATACAATTTGAACATGCTTCGGTGGATGATCTCTCTGCTTTACAGCAACGTTACTTGGCTTTGCAAAGCGAAATACAGGATCGACCTTATAGCAGTAAAGTCCTTTGGCTAAAGTTGCTGGCGCGTATGCCAGAAATGAGTTTACAGCATGAAGATTTAGCCTTGCATTTATTGCAAGAGCAGTTTGATCCAGAAGTATTTTATCTGTGGTTCCAACAACAGTTATTAAAGCAAATTCCAGATTATGCCTATGTTGAACAGCGGATTATGCAGCTTGAGCAGCGCTATACCAGTGTTCCAATGTTAACCTTTGCTAAATGGCATATTTATGTGGCCACACAGCGTCAGCAAGAAGCCGAGCAGCTATTAACTCTATACCCAGATAACATTTTAATGAGTTATTTAAGGATTAAATCTACATTAGGTGATAATCCAGATTTAATCAGGCAGTTAAATTTAATATTTGAAAATGATGTGAATTTTCTTAACTTTAAGATATGAGTGTAAATATGAAAGAACTGTCTGTCTATCCTGTGGTGCATAAGCAAGCAGTAGCGTGGGGAGATATGGATGCTTTCGGGCATGTTAATAATGTGCAGTATTATCGTTATATGGAAAGTGCACGAATTGCCTATTTAATGGCATTAAATATCTTTGATCAGGATATATTGACGGTGGTAGCTTCCAGTCAATGTAAGTATTTAAGTCCTGTATTCTATCCCGATGTGCTGCATGTTGGTGCGCGAATCGAAGAGTTACGCAATAGTGCTTTTCGTATGCATTATGTTTTGTGGAGTGAAACACAACAACAAATGATAGCGACCGGTGAAGCGGTTATGGTCTGTGTCGATAAAGAAACATCAGGGAAATTGAATATCCCTGAAGTGATTAGACAGAAAATTATTCAACTGGAACAAAGTGTGGGACACGATTTAATATCTAACTAATTATTATAAAGACGATTATGTCTATTTTTGTTTGATTATATAGTGAAATTATATAATAAGGTTCAAATACCGAGGTCACATATGTTGAAGGTATTTGAACCCAAGTAGCGTCAATAAAATTAGATTTTTTTAGATAAAATTAAGAATAAGTTAATATAAATGTGTTGTTTGCTCCGTTCAGATATTGCCTTTACAGAATATGTTTTTATATAACAGGTCTACTTTTTAGGGTTTATTGTAAACAAAATGCTATTTTGCACCTGATATACGATTAACTGGGGTATTCTTATATTGATTATTTAATCATTTATAAATTAATATTGAATCGAATTTTAAATTCATTTTATTTTTTGAGTGATATATTTCCCCTATTAAGTCGGAGTGGTTCTAATGAAACCAGATATTAGCGATTTATCTGTAGAAGATTTAAAGCGTTTACAAGCAGAAGCGGAAGCTTTAATTGCAAGTAAAAAAGATCAAGCAATCGAAGATGCATATAATCAAATTATTGCAATTGCAGATGCGATTGGCTTTAGCGTTGAAGAGTTATTGGAAGTTGGCGAGCAAAAGCGTAAGAAAACAACGCGTAAAGCAGTAGAGCCACGTTACCGTAATAAAAGCAATGCTGAAGAAACCTGGACTGGTCGTGGTAAACAACCACGTTGGTTAGTTGCTGAATTAGAAAAAGGTGCAAAACTTGAAGATTTCTTAATCTAAGCAAGTTTTAAAGTCATCGTTTTGTCATACGACGACTTTATCCTTTATTAAAAGCCAAGCTCAAAAAGCTTGGTTTTTTTATATGAGAGAATTGGCGATGTTGAAAAAGTATGCATAATGTCATTCAGGGGCGAGTGTCTCAAGAAGGATGATATTTGGCATGTTGGTAAGGGTGGAATGAAGAAAAATACCAAGCAATGGAGATGGTGGATTTTCGCCATTTTTGCATTTTTAATTTTTATTATTTTACAAATTCCAGCAACTTGGTTAATTGCGAAATTTTCAAAAGATAATCAAATATTACATAATGTCAGCGGCAATATATGGCAAGGACAGGCGGATTGGCAGCGTGGTCAATTGCGTGGATCAGTGCATTGGAAAACACGACCTTTAGATTTGCTATTATTGCGCGTTGGCGCAGATCTCGATATTCATAGCGGCAATACCCAATTTAATGGAATTTTTGCCTATGGTTTTGGCAAAAAAATCATGATCAAAGATCTGCAAGGGAAAATCTCGCCTGAAACATTAAAGTACTTTGCCAACTGGCAGTGGCCTGAAAATTCAATTCAGTTGAAAGATGTACAGTTCAATTATCAAAAAGAAAAAGGCTTTAGCGCGACAGAAGGTCAATTAAATTGGGGCGGCGGTGAGTTGGGCTATACTTTTGGTCAACGACAGGACCGCATGAATATGCCTTCTTTGGTGGCGGAGCTGAAAGATGAAAACGGACAATTACAAATTGATGTTCGTGACCAACGCAGCCAAAAAATGGCAAATCTGAGTTTAGATGCAAGTCTGATGTTGGATGTGCAGTTAACGCAACGCATGTTATTGAATATTCCATCCTATCAGGGTAAAGCTGGACTCGACACGTATGTGATTAGCTCGCGTCAACCATTATTGCAAGGTGGTTTCTAATGAAGGCAATCACTCAAAAGTTGCAACAATTGCGTTGGCAAAAAGTTGATAAGCTCAGCGGCTTGGTTCTAGCTTTACTGATCTTGTGGTTATGCTGGAAATTAGCTTCATTGTTTTGGTGGGTGCTTGCACCTCCTCAACCGATGCAGTTCGATCGGGTTGAGTTGGGTTCGCAACAAGCACAGGTACCAAATATTAGTTCCTTTGCTTTATTTAATGAGCCTGCAGCAACTTCAGCTGATGATAATGTCAACTTGGAATTACAAGGTGTATTGTTGGGTCAACCAAATTACTTGTCTTCTGCGGTTATTAAGTTGAATGATACAGCTGAACGTTATCGTGTGGGAGAGACGGTTGGTTCGACCTCATATCAATTGGCGGAAGTGTACTGGGATCATGTGATCTTGAGACAAGGCAATGGCGCGACTCGAGAAGTAAAGTTTAAGGGTTTGGATAATGGCTTGTACCAACCGATTGCACCTGTATTGAACAGTGGCAATAATGCCCCACCTCCGGCAGCTGCACCGACTCAGAACTCACCGCAATCAGCCTTAGGTCAGGCAATCCAGCAAATGCAGGATAACCGTGAGCAATACATGAAAAACATGGGGGTAACGGGAGGCGGTTCAGATGGTTATGAAATATCGGATAAGACCCCATCGAATTTAAAAAATACCTTGGGTTTGCGTGCTGGCGATCGTATTCTATCGGTCAATGGTCAGAGCGTCGGGCAGGGGCTCAACGAAGTACAATTATTAGAGCAAGTACGTCGTGAAGGGCATGCCAAAATAGAAATAAAACGTGGTGATCAAGTGATGACCATACAACAAAGTTTTTAGTGATCACACGTCACCATATCAGTTAGGAATAAGTGCAGGTTATGGCTTTTTTAAATCATCAACGTCCACTTTGGGCATTATTGGCCGCGGCACCTTTGGTTGCGACAATCAGTACCAATGTGCAAGCACAGACATGGAAGATCAATCTACGTGATGCGGATTTAACGGCATTTATTAATGAAGTTGCAGATATTACTGGAAAGAACTTTGCTGTAGATCCTCGGGTACGCGGTAATGTGACGGTTATTTCCAACAAGCCGCTAAATAAAGATGAAGTATATGACCTATTTTTAGGTGTACTTAACGTCAATGGTGTGGTGGCACTTCCTTCTGGAAACACGGTTAAGCTCGTACCTGATAGTAATGCCAAGAACTCAGGCATTCCTTATGACGCACGTAGTCGTGCAGGTGGCGATCAAATCGTGACGCGGGTCATTTGGTTGCAAAATACCAATCCCAATGATTTGATTCCTGCTTTACGTCCGCTGATGCCGCAATTTGCTCATTTGGCAGCAGTTGCTGGGACCAATGCCTTAATCGTTTCTGATCGTGCCACTAATATTTATCAGCTAGAAAGTATTGTGCGTAATCTGGATGGTACGGGTCAAAATGATATTGAGGCGATTAGCCTGCAATCGAGTCAAGCAGAAGAAGTGATTGGTTTGCTCGAAACCATGAGTGCAACAGGGGCTTCAAAAGACTTTATTGGATCACGTGTTCGGATCATTGCTGATAATCGCACCAACCGAATTCTGATCAAAGGTGATCCCGACTCGCGTAAGCGCTTACGTCAAATGGTTGAAATGCTAGATGTGCCATCAGCAGATCGATTGGGTGGCTTAAAAGTTTTCCGCTTAAAATATGCCAGCGCAAAAAATTTAGCTGAGATTTTACAAGGCTTAGTGACAGGTCAATCTGCTTCGTCTTCATCGTCGTCGAATAGTAATAACCGATCTAGTTCGTCTAATAATTTGATCTCAAACAATCAGAATTCAAGCTCATCAACAGGCTCATCGGTCTCTACGCCTTCGATTAATTTAAATGGTAATTCAAATAACAGTCAAAACTTGGCAATTACCAGTTTTAATGGTGCAGGCATTAGTATTATTGCGGACCCGACTCAAAATGCATTAGTGGTTAAAGCCGATCCGCAGTTGATGCGAGAAGTTGAAGCGGCCATCCAACAACTAGATATTCGCCGTCAACAAGTATTGATTGAGGCAGCAATTATTGAAGTTTCAGGAGATGATGCAGATCAACTGGGAATTCAATGGGCATTGGGTGATTTGAGTAGTGGTGTCGGTCTTCTTAGCTTTAGTAATGTAGGTGCAAGTCTGGCATCTATTGCTGCGGGTTATGCGACGGGTGGTGCAAGTGGTGCAGCTGCGGCGATTGCTGGGGATGCCAATAAAGGGAATGGCGCGACGCTTGGGTTAGGGAATTTTGAAAACTCACGTAAAGCTTATGGCGCGTTGATACAAGCGTTGAAAACCAACACCAAATCTAATTTCTTGTCTACGCCTTCAATTGTGACCATGGACAATGAAGAGGCTTATATTGTTGTAGGTCAAAACGTTCCATTTGTTACTGGTTCGGTATCGACGGGGACCTCTGGTACAGTTAACCCTTATACGACAGTTGAACGTAAAGATGTGGGTGTCACTTTAAAAGTGGTTCCGCATATTGGTGAAAATGGTACAGTGCGCCTTGAAGTTGAACAGGAAGTTTCCGATGTTCAGAACAATAAAGGCCAGGCAACCGACCTTGTTACCAATAAGCGTGCCATCAAAACGGCGGTGCTTGCTGAGCATGGACAAACGGTCGTATTAGGCGGCTTGATTGCGGACAATACTTCTTTGTCACGTCAAGGTGTTCCAGGCTTGAGTAGTATTCCATATCTTGGACGTTTATTCCGTGCTGATGCGCGTAGTAATATCAAGCGTAATCTGTTGGTATTTATCCATCCTACGATTGTCGGGGATGCGGATGATGTGCGCCGTCTTTCTCAGCAACGTTATAATCAGCTTTATAGCTTGCAATTATCTATGGATAAAAATGGTAATTTTGCAAAGCTTCCTGAAAATGTGGCAGATATTTATAATCCGCGACCTGTAGTAAGCAACTCTCCTTATCAGAAAGTTCCAACTGCGACGCAAGCGAAACAAACGGTTGTAGTGACAACACCTGTTGCTGTTGAAGAGCCGCAGGTGCAGCAAAAAACAGTGCAACTGCCAGCAAAATCTACAGAGCGCAGTAAAAACACCGTGACGACAACCACAATTCGTCCAGTGTCTTCACAGTAGAAGCACAGAAGCGCTTATGTCACAATGCTATGATTGCAAGAAATTATATAAGGATATGCATCTATGACTTGGAAATTACAAGCCATTACAGGTGAATTTACGGGGCAAGAACTGAATATCGAGCGCGATATGCTGGTGGGTAGACACCAAGATGCCGATATTTTGTTGCAATCAGCAGATATTTCGCGTCGTCATGCCGCTTTGTTGCTGAAAGATCAGCAGCTTTGGGTACAAGACCTTAATTCGTCAAATGGTACCTTCATTAATGATGCGCGTGTCGAGCAAGAAACCGAATTGCACGATGGTGATATTCTACAGTTTGCAAGTTTTGTCTTCTCTGTACTTGCACCAGCAGTAACTGAAGCTGAATTACCTGAAATCGAAATTGAGCCTGTGACCTCGACTACACATGATCAAGGTATGCCAAGTATTGCTGAGCGTGCAGTTGAAACACCAATAACGCGCGATGGTATGCCGCAACAGGTCTCGATTCCAAAACCCGCTCCAATTCCTGAAGGGGTGAGTGTTCAGGCTGTACCTGAGCCACAACCTGTTGCGATTGATGAGCCAGTTTCGCGTGTCGCTCAGGAAAAAGAGCAACAAAAGAACGCTTCTGTTGGTTTGATTTCGATTATTGTACTGATCATTTTGGCTGTGATTGCCTGGCTGTTCTTTAAATAATCGGGCGAAGCTTCTACAATCAAGGCATGCCCACGTTGGTATGCCTTTTTCATTTCTTGGGTCGAAATATATGTCTGTTGCTCAGTTACAAAGCCGTAATTTAGTTTTATTTGATTTGGATGGGACGCTGGTGGATTCCGCTGCTGATCTATATCGAGCGATGAATTTGAGTCTGGAAAAACTGGGCTTCGCGACAGTGACTGAAGCGCAAGTTCGTGTTTGGGTCGGAAAAGGTGCTGCCAAACTGTGTGAAGCTGTGTTGGAACATTTGTTTGGGCAAGTAGATGCTCAACAGCAAGAACAACTCCTCAGTACATTTGTTGACGTCTATGCTCAGGAACTTTGTGTAAATACCCGAGTGTATGAGGGTGTTTTGCCATTTCTAGAGTATTGCCAAACGCATAACATTACGATGGCGTGTGTTACCAATAAGCCTGAGCATTTAGCGAAGGGTATTTTGGATATTCTGCATTTGAGTCCGTATTTCAAAATTGTGATTGGTGGTGATAGTTTGTCTGAACGAAAACCGCATCCATTACCGCTGCTGCATTGTGTGGAACTCGAAGGGACATCTACAGCAGAAACCTTAATGATTGGTGATTCAAGTAATGATGTAGAGGCGGCAAGACGTGCAGGTATTGATTGTATTGTGGTCAGCTATGGCTATAATCATGGAGAAAGCATCTATGATTGCCAACCTCAGCAAGTGGTCGATCATTTGGCAGAATTAGTTTAAGAAGATTCGGTAAGGAGACAGGCATGAAGATTGTTATGGTTTTTCGATGGCGGGCTTGAAATAGCACTACAGAAAAAACGCACAGAAATTAAAAAACCATAGAGATGATTCATGACCACATTTGTACAATTTGAGCAATTAAAATCAGCAGGCTATAACACCATTCCTGTATACCGCCAACGTTTAGCTGATACTGAAACCCCACTTTCTGTTTTCGCACGGTTTAAACATCATCAACAAGCGTATCTCTTCGAGTCTGTTGAGGGGGGAGAAAACTGGGCGCGCTACTCAATGATTGGGTTGGGTGAGTCGACTGTTTTTTCCTGTAATGCTGGCGTATTAACGATTCAAGACGCAGATGGTACGGTGACTCAGCAAGATTGTGCCGACCCATTTCAATATATTCGAGAGTTTCAAAGTCAGTTCAAAGTGCCTACACAGACAGATTTACCAGATTTGCCTAATTTTACAGGTGGTTTGGTCGGTTATTTGGGCTATGACGCTGTGCGTTATATCGAACCAAAACTGAAAAATGTACCGACTGCTGATCCAGTTACTTTGCCCGACCTTTGGTTGATGCTCTCTCAAACCGTGATTGTGTTTGATAATTTAAAAGATACTTTATTCCTCATCCATCATGCCGATGCAAATCAGCCAGATGCCTATGCTCAAGCTCAGCAAAAGTTGGATCAACTTGAACAATTGCTGGCGATACCCGTCAGTTTGCAAGCCAAACCCCATACTGCACCGCATTTTGAATCGATTACAGGAAAAGAGAAGTTTCTGGAAACGGTTGAGAAGGTTAAAGAATACATCCGTGCCGGCGATGTGATGCAGGTTGTGCCTGGTCAACGTATGGTATCGGACTTTGATGGTGAAGCCTTGCAGGTGTATCGTGCGCTCCGTCATTTAAATCCATCACCGTATTTATTTTTGGTGCAAGGGCAAACCCTTGGAGATAAAAAACCATTTCATATCGTTGGTTCATCACCAGAAATCTTATCTCGTCTGGAAAATGGGATTGCGACAGTACGTCCATTAGCAGGGACGCGACCACGTGGTAAAACCAAAGAAGAAGATATTGCCTTGGAACAAGATTTGTTAACTGATGAAAAAGAGATTGCCGAACATCTCATGTTGATTGATCTGGGGCGTAATGATGTTGGACGTGTTTCTAAAATCGGGAAAGTGCAAGTCACCGATCGTATGGTGATCGAGCGCTATTCACATGTGATGCATATTGTGTCAAATGTACAGGGTGAAGTTCGTGATGATGTCGATGCTTTAGATGTTTTTAAGGCGACATTCCCTGCAGGGACACTTTCTGGTGCACCAAAAATTCGTGCTATGGAAATTATTGATGAAGTTGAACCCGTAAAACGTGGTGTATTTGGTGGGGCTGTTGGATATTTAGGCTGGCATGGTGAAATGGACATGTCAATTGCGATCCGCACCTGTGTTATTCGTGATAAAAAAGTCTATGTACAGGCTGGAGCAGGGTTAGTTGCGGACTCAAATCCAGAGTCTGAGTGGAATGAAACCCAAATAAAAGCTCGCGCAGTGATCAAAGCGGTTGAATTATCGTCAAACGGATTGATTTTATGAGTTTTTAGCGGTTTTTTTGAAAAAAGCACTTGCATCGATTCAGAGTTTTGCTAAACTGCACACCGTTCCGATACGAAACGTACGAAACACTAAGAAAGAGCCGGCATAGCTCAGTTGGTAGAGCAACTGACTTGTAATCAGTAGGTCCACAGTTCGAATCCGTGTGCCGGCACCATCTTAAAAGTGTGGTAGTATAGTGTAAAGAACAGCACTGTGTAAGTGTGATATGGTGAGATTCCCGAGCGGCCAAAGGGGGCAGACTGTAACTCTGCTACGAAAGTTTCGAAGGTTCGAATCCTTCTCTCACCACCATCTAACTTCGATAGAAGTGGTAAATACCAATATGCGGGAGTAACTCAGTTGGTAGAGTGGCAGCCTTCCAAGCTGCATGTCGCGAGTTCGACCCTCGTCTCCCGCTCCATCGAAGATGTCGCTCTTATAGCTCAGTGGTAGAGCACTCCCTTGGTAAGGGAGAGGTCTCGAGTTCAAATCTCGATAAGAGCTCCAGATATAAAACTTAGTAGAATTTCTACAGATTTTAAAGAAGCAGGCTATTATAGTCTGCTTTTCAAGTATTGGGTGTCTAGTTTTTTAGGCGATTGTCGATAAGTAAGGTTTTTCAGGGTTGTTTTTCTCTAAACTTGTGTCGACGTAAACGAGGAGAATCAAATGGCTAAGGCTAAGTTTGAACGTAATAAACCACACGTAAACGTGGGTACAATTGGTCACGTTGACCATGGTAAAACAACTTTAACTGCTGCGATTGCAACTATCTGTGCAAAAACTTACGGCGGTGAAGCGAAAGATT